>CAZCXL010000058.1:0-10625 GCA_964502625.1 uncultured Planctomycetales bacterium
TTCGCGTCCTGCGAATCGAACCGTTCCGCGGTCTGGAGAAATCATCCCCATGCACATGCGGAAGGTCGTGGTCTTGCCGGCGCCGTTCGGTCCAAGCAGTCCGACGAATTCGCCGGGAAAGACGTGGATGGCCACGTCCTGCACCACCGCGCGGCCGCGGTAAGTCTTGCTCAACCCTTCGGTTTGGAGCAGAGGGGCGGCGGAATCGCTCACGGAATCATTGGACCGGGCCGAAGCGGTTCACCGGCGCGAAGGGTCGCAGCGGCATGAAGACCGCTAACGCGCGGCCGATAACGTATTCGCGCGGAACCAGGGGCGAGGGTTCGAGCGTGTCCAGCGCGGCTCCCGCGAGCTCCTCGTTGCTGAAGACGTGCAGTCCGCCGAACTCGTCGCGGAAGGTCATGCGATCGCGCGTGGCGTTCCAACGCGGATTGTTGAAGTTCGGATCCTGGCCGTTGTCCATACGATCGCCGCGCAGGGTCGCCAGTCCCCGCAGAGGCGGATCGAATTGAATGACCTCCGCTTGCCAGTCACGGCTGTCGAGCGAGGACTGGGTGTTGTCGCCCATCATGAAGAAGTGGCCGGGCTCCACTTCGAAGATCGGCGTGGACGGTTGATTACGCGGAGGCAAGTAGTGAATGTCTCGAGAGCCGCGCACCGGCAGCAACTCCCAGCCGCCTTCATCCGTCGCGAACCGCGCGCCATTGCGCAGCGCCTGCTCCGGCTCGGCCTGGAAGCGGTGTTCAAAAAGTTGGGTGGGGTGACCCTCGGCGCGAACCTCCAGCCGCAGGCAGTGATCCCAGCAGGCGAGGTCGAACTCGGTGACTTCGTTCGCGCCCATGGCCATCTCTCCGGTCCATCGCGCTTCGCCCGGGCCTTCGAGCATGACGTGCCCTTCAGCGTCTATCGTGAGCGAACAGGCGTGGGGCCCGAAGTCGAAGTCCGCAAGGAGCGGGCCACGCGGAGTGCGGGGCGTTACCGCGAACTCCCACCGCAGATCGGAGACCACGTAGCGCGCCACCGCGTTCATCGTGGGAACCCGCATGGCAATCGCGTCGGGGTAGCCGTGTTCAGGTTGGTCTTTGGTGCGCGCTTCGTAGGCCACCTGCGCGGTGCCCTCAAGCAGAATGCTCTCGTCCGCCTGATGTTGCAGCGCGCCGGTTTCGCTCCAGCCGGTCCACGGCGGTGCGCTGGAACTCGGCGCCGGATGGAATCGCTTCCACAGGGTGCGCTGAACTTTCCAAGGCTTGCGCAAGATGCTGAAGTCTTCGTCGCTGCCGAGCGGCCGCGCCCACAGGTCGCCTTGCTCGATCTTCAGTTGTTCACCCGACAGTCCGACGCAGCGCTTGACGTAGTTCACGTTCGTCACCAGCGGATAACGGAACACCATCACTTCCCAACGCTGCGGTTCGCGGAACCAGTAGGAAATCTTGTCCACGAGCACGCGGTCGTGGAGTCCGCCGTTCGTCTGCTTCGTCACGGGATCGAGCAGAGTGGTGCCCATCAAGGCGGGCTGCATCGAACCGGTGGGGATTTGGTAGGCCTCGACCGCGAAGACCTTGAGGCCCATCGCCATCACCACCGCAAACACCGCGACTTCAATGTTCTCGCGCAGCGGGTGCTGGGATCGCTCCTTGCTCTTCTGAGCCATGCGGGCGATTCTAGGGGCGCGGCAACTTGCGCAGCCTGCTCACTCCAATACCAGGATTTGTTCGTGGAGGCCCTCGTCGGTGTCCACCTCGCAGAGCAGCATCGGGCGAGTCAAGCCGCTCTTGAAGGTGAGGGTCGAGATGCGCAACAGAACCTCACCATTTCCCGCCGCTTCGCGTACCCGCGCGATTCCGGTGTACTCAGACGCCTGGGCCGTGCCGTCGCCGTTACGGTCGTCGTAGAGGCGCACGCGCAGGGCGAGCAAGCTGAGGCCGCCCCGGGCTTCCGCCTGTACCCACGGCAGCAATCCGCTGTCTCCGCGGGCCGAAACGTGCGCCGCGCGCACGGTGACGGAGCGCTCTAGGTATTCCACGCGCTCATCGGGGCTCATTCCGCAAGAGGCGAGCAAACAGGCGGCGGCGAGCAGGGGAAGGGTGCGCGGCATCATGGGCAGTCGCCTCAGGATACGGGGCTGCCGCGGGCTTCGCTGGTCAATCTTCGGTGGCGAGCACCGCGAGGAAGGCCTTCTGGGGCACTTCTACGCTGCCGATGGACTTCATCCGCTTCTTGCCTTCTTTCTGCTTCTCCAACAGTTTTCGTTTGCGGGTGATGTCGCCGCCGTAGCACTTCGCCGTGACGTTCTTGCCCATCGCCTTGATGGATTCGCGCGCCACGATCTTGCCGCCGACCGCGGCCTGCAAGGCGATCTCGAACTGGTGGCGGGAGATTTCCACGCGCAGCTTCTTGAGGATGGCCCGACCACGGCGCTCGCAGGTGGAGCGGTGGGTGATGGTCGTCAATGCGTCCGCGTCTTTGCCGGCCACCAAGATGCGCATCTTCACCAGGTCAGCGGCTTCGAAGCGCGGATCGGCGAAGTTCATGGTGCCGTAGCCGCGCGTTGCAGATTTGAGCTTGTCGTAGAAATCATAGATGACTTCCGCGAGCGGCAGATCCCAGGCCAGCATGACGCGGTTGGCCGAGAGGTGCTCTTGCTTGAGGAAAGTGCCGCGGCGCTCACTGCACAAGCGCATGATCACGCCGATGGAGTCGGTCGGAATCAGGATGTCGGTGTGTACCACCGGCTCGCGAATCTCTTGGAAGAAGTTCGGGTCGGGAAGGTTGCCCGGCGAATGAATGTCTTCGGTGCTGCCGTCGGGCAACAGGATCTGGTAGGGCACGCTAGGCGCCGTCTGCACGATGTCGATGTCGCTCTCGCGCTCCATGCGCTCCTGAGCGATCTCCATGTGCAAGAGCCCGAGGAATCCGCAGCGGAAGCCGAATCCGAGCGCCTCGGAACTCTCCGGTTCGAATTTCAGAGAGGAATCATTGAGCTTCAGCGACTGCAAGGCGGTGCGCAGTTTCTCGAAATCGCCTGGGTTCACCGGATAAATGCCGCAGTAGACCATGCTCTGCGGAATTCGGTATCCCGGCAGCAGTTCCGCGCGCTGGCCTTTGGCCACCGTCACGGTGTCGCCGACGCGCACGTCCTCGAGCTGCTTGATGTTCGAGATCATGTAGCCGACCTCGCCCACCGAAAGCTGCTCGTGTCCGACCGGCGCAGGCGTGAACTTCCCGAGATCCAGCACTTCGTAGTCGCGGGCGGCGCCGAGCATGCGCACAAAATCACCCTTGGTGATGGTGCCGTCCACGATTCGCAGATAGACGACCACGCCCCGGTACTCGTCGTATTTGGCGTCGAAGATCAGCGCGCGCAACGGCTTGTTGGCGTTGCCCTTCGGCTCCGGCATCCGGTCCACGACCGCCTCGATCACTTCCGGCACGCCCATTCCGGTTTTCGCTGAGCAGCGCAAGGCGCTGTCGCGGTCGAGCAGCAGCGTGTGCTCGAGTTCTTCCATGATTTCTTCCGGTCGCGCGTGCGGCAGGTCAATCTTGTTGAAGACCGGGATCACGGTGAGGTTGCGATCCATCGCCAAGTGCGCGTTGGCGACGGTTTGGGCCTGAATTCCCTGGGCCGCGTCAATCAGCAACAGCGCGCCTTCGCAGGCCTGCAGCGACTTCTCCACCTCGTAGGCGAAGTCCACGTGTCCGGGAGTGTCAATCAGGTTCAGCAGCCAGTCTTCACCGCGCACCTTGGCCACGATCGAAACGGCGGAAGCCTTGATGGTGATGCCGCGCTCGCGCTCGAGGTCCATCGAGTCCAGCATCTGGTCCTGCTTGCGCCGCGAGTTCACCGCCCCAGTGATGTCGAGGAAGCGGTCCGCGAGGGTGGACTTCCCGTGGTCAATGTGCGCGATGATGCAAAAGTTGCGAATCCGCGAAGGCGGGAACGATTTACTCATGCGCAGTCGCAGTTCAGGGCCTGGACGAGGAGCGCGCGCAGTTCCTTCATGGCCCGGCCGCGGTGACTCATCACCGATTTGGCAGCGGCCGTGAGGCGGGCGTAGCTCGTCTCGGACTTCACATCATAGAACAGCGGATCGTAGCCAAAGCCGCCGGCTCCTTCGGGTGCCTCCAAAATCCGCCCGCGGGCGATTCCATGCGCCGTGAAGAGCAGGCGCCCGGGGGCTGCCACGGCGATGGCGCAGCGAAACTCCGCGCCGCGGCGCTCCGCTGGAATCCCGCGCAACCGCTCCAGGAGCAGCGCATTGTTGGTGGCATCGCGTGCCGGACCCTCGATGCCGGAAAAACGCGCGGAGCGGGTGCCCGGAGCTCCATCCAGCGCGTCCACACACAGCCCGCTGTCGTCCGCGAGCGCCCACGGCTCGCCGCCCCAGGCTGCGGCCGCGACCGCTGCGGCCGCGAGCGCCTTTAAGGCCGCGTTTTCGGCGAAAGTCGTCCCGCTTTCTTCGACTTCCGGCAAGCCGTGAGGAAGCGCTTCGGGGCCAAGAACCTCCAGCGGCAGGTCTGCGGCGAGGGCGCGCAGTTCAGCCAATTTGTGGAGGTTGCCGCTTGCGAGCAGCAGCCGGCGAGCGCTCATGAATGCGCGGGCGTGGCGCCTGCAGCTTCTCGCTGCAGCCGATTCAACTCTTGCGTGCCTTCCATGGCCAGGCTCAGCAGCGCATCGTGCTGGACGCGCGAGAAGGGTTCACCTTCGGCCGTGCCTTGAATCTCTACGATGCGTCCGTCACTGGTCGCGACCACGTTCATGTCCACTCCGGCGCGCACGTCCTCGCGATAGTCCAGGTCCAGGAGAACCTGATCTTCAAGCAGGCCGACCGAAACGGCGGAGAGCCAAGAACGCAACGGCCAGTGCGCGAGTTGTCCGCGGTCGGCGAGTTTGCGCAGGGCGTCGTGGAGAGCCACCATGCTGCCGGTGATGGACGCGCAACGCGTACCGCCGTCGGCCTGGACGACGTCGCAGTCGATTGCGAGCGTCAGGCCCGGCAGTCCGGTCATGTCGAGTGCGGCGCGAAGGCTGCGCCCGATCAGGCGCTGGATCTCCATGCTGCGTCCGTCGCGGCGGTCGCCCTCGCGCTTGCGTCGCCCGGTGACCGACGCGGGAAGCATGGCGTATTCGGCGGTCAACCAGCCCTCGCCGCGCCCCTGCATCCAGTTCGGGACGCCGGAGACGGCGCACACCGTACACAACACCCGAGTATTGCCGAACTCGGCCAAGACGGAACCTTCCGCGTTCGGAGCGAAGCCGCGGTGAAAGCGGACGGGGCGGAGTTGGCGCGACTCTCGGCCGTCGGCGCGCGCTAGGACGGAGGCGTTCAAGGCAGGGCTTCGAGGGCGGCGAGCGCGGCAAGCGACCGGCGGATGGTGCGGTCTCCCGATTGCCACGTGAGGCCCGAGTCGAAGCGGAATTCTAGCAACCGCCCCCCAGGCTCGCTCGGCGTTGCAGGTTCGCGGACTCCTCGTGGAGCCCACGCGCGCAGGTAGTTCAGGAACTCCTCCTCGAGTGCGCTCACGTCGCCGCGAAGTGCGCGCTGCCAACGCAGTTCGAATCCGATCAGCCAATCCGCCAGCAGCACGAGGCGATCCAAGGGAGCGAGCCCACGCGTAGCGAGCGCCGCGTTCACGGAAGTCGCTGGAGCGCGCGTGGTGGAGTGCGGAGGGGAGGCGGCCACGTTGACTCCCATTCCCAAGAGTGCAGACGGGGGCGGACCCGATCGCCACTCACCGATCACTCCCGCCACCTTGGCGCCGCCCAGGAGTACGTCGTTCGGCCACTTCACTGCAGCCGCTTGCGCGCCGCGCTCCGTGAGCGCGTGCGCGAGTGCACAAGCGGCGATCACCACGCACAACGGAGCGGGAGGCGGCGCGGGGTCCACCGCCAAAGTGATGGCGAGGTTGGTTCCTCGCGGACCCGTCCACCAATCACGGGCGCTGCGTCCGCGTCCGGCGGTCTGCTCGTCGGCCATCCAGAGTGCACCGGCGGGAGCACCCTCGGCACGCGCCCAATCTTGAGTGCTCGGACAGGACGGTGAGCAGCGGAACTCACGTGCGAGCGATCGATTCGTGGGCAAGAGCCGCTCGAGCCGGACGGTGTCGTCTCGTCCGAAGTCCAAAGAACTCAGGCCTCGAACTGATCTTGGCGGTCTTCGAATTGCTGCCGGAGACGCCGCTTCATGTTGGTGTGAATTTGGCACACGCGGGATTCCGTGATGGCGAGATGAATGCCAATTTGACGAAAGGTCAGGCCGTCGAGGTAATACATCGCGAGAATCGCGCGCTCCTTGGGGGTTAACACCCGGCCCAACTCTTCCATGAGGTCTTTGCGATGTGCGTGCTCGATCGGGGTTCGCTCGCGAGATTCGGCGAGCGCGTCCAGCGTGTGTTCGCCGTCTTCGCTGGCAGTTTGGCGTCGATCAGAGACGCTGTGCATTTGACGCGGTTGCATCTTCTGCACGTCGCGCGGCTTGAGCGAGAGTTGGCGGGCGATCTCTTCGTCCGTGGGATCGCGGCGAAGTTCTTCACGCAACTCCACGCGCGTGCGTTCAATGCTCTTGGCGCGCTGGCGCTCGTTGCGCGGCTGCCAGTCTTGACGCCGCAGGGAATCCATCATCGCGCCGCGGATCCGGGTACTGGCGTAAGTCTTGAACTTAATGCCCAACTCCGGATTGAATTTGGTGATGGCGTCCATCAAGCCGTTCATGCCCTCTTGGCAGAGGTCGTCCACGTCCACGGAACGGGGGAGTTTCTGCACCTCTCGCTCTGCAATGTGGCGCACGAGGGTCGTGTGACGGACCACGAGTTCGTTGCGGACGCGCACCTCCTGTTGCTTGCTCCACTTAACCCAGAGCGCCTCGACCGGAAGATCTGAGAGGGATTCTGGCTCCATGGGGGTGCTTTCGCTTTTCGCCGACTTTGGCTTGCGGGAGGCCATGGCTTGGATTCTAGGCTCAGCCTGCCGAGTCATTCCACGATCACGAGGCTGAAGCTTTCGATTCCGTGGAGCAGGCGCCGTCCTTCCAGTCCGCCGAGTTCCACCAAGAAGCCACATCCGATGACTTCCGCGCCGGTTCGGCGCACCAAGTCCACAGCCGCGCGGGCGGTGCCGCCGGTGGCGAGCAAGTCGTCCACCACCAGCACTCGCTCGCCGGCGTTGGAGGCATCTTAGTGCAGTTCCAGCACGCCGTCGCCGTATTCGAGGACGTAAGACTCGCGAAAAGTCCTCCACGGGAGTTTCCCGGGCTTGCGCACGGGCAAGAAGGGGAGGCCCATGCGGTGCGCAAGCGGCGCGCCGAACAGGAAGCCCCGCGACTCGACTCCCGCGATGGCGGTCGGCCCCATGGCGGCGGCGCGGTTTTCGAAGACAGCAAGCGCCTGCTGCATGGCATCTGGGTTCTGCAGCAGGGGAGTGATGTCTTGGAACAGAATGCCCGGTCGCGGGAAGTCCGGAACGACGCGCAGCCAGCGCCGCAGCTCTTGAGCTAGGCCGGCCGAGCTCGAGGTCATTACATTTCCTCAGGCGTGGGCACGCCGAGCAGACCCAGGCCGTCGGCGAGCACCGCGCGCAGCGCATCCATCAGGCCGAGGCGCGCATCTTCCAGCGCGGCTGAGCCTGCGCCGATCACGCGATGTTCGCGATAGAAGGCATTGCCCGCAGAACCGATGCGCAGCAGAGCCTGGGCGAGCACCATCGGCTCGCGTTTGGCGGCGGCTTCGCGCAAGGCGCCGGGATAACGGCCCAGCGCAACCAGCAATTCGCGGCCGTCTTCGGCCACCAGCGCCGCCGCTTCGGGTCCCGAAGGGGGGGGGATGCGATCCGCCTTGCGCAGAATGGAGCAGCAACGCGCGTGGGAGTACTGCAAGTACGGTCCAGTATCTCCCTCGAAGGACAGCACCTCTTTCCAGTCGAAGAGCACGTCCTTGTTGCGCTGATGCTTGAGATCGTGGAACAGCACCGCGCCAACGCCGACCTGCTCAGCCGCCGCGATCTTGTTCGGATGCTCAGGATTCTTCTCTTCGATCGCCACGCGGGCCAGTTCCACCGCGCGGTCGAGTACTTCGCTGAGCATCAGCACCCGGCCCTCGCGCGTCGAGAGTTTGCCTTCCGCGAGGCGGATCAAACCGAATGGGATGTGCTCGATTCGCTCCTGCCACTCCGCGCCGCAGCGCTGCAGCACGGCCTTGAACTGCTTGAAATGCAGGCTCTGCTCGCCGCCCACGACGTAGAGAGCTTGGTCGAAGGCGAACTCTTCCCACCGCGACTTGGCTGCGGCGAGGTCGCGGGTTGCATAGAGCGTAGTGCCATGCGCGGTTCGGACCAGACAGGGCGTGGTGATGCCGAATTCTTCCAGGCGCACGATTTCGGCGCCGTCGTCGGTTTCGACGACTCCGCGTGCGTGCAGCCAGGCAATGAGGCCGCTCAGTTTGTCCTCGTACCACGACTCGCCGCGCACGTGGTCAAAAACCACGCCGAGTCGCAGGTAAACTTTTTCGAACTCGCGCAAGGAAAGCGCGGTGAAGCGTTGCCAAGTGGCGCGCGTTGCATTCTCAGCGCCGGATTCGAGTTCTTGGAATGCGCGGCGCGCGTCCTCCGCGAGGCTGGCATCGGCGGCTTCCTCGGCATGGAAGCGGACGTAGAGCTCCAGTAGATGATCGATCGGAGCCCGCTCCAAGGCTTCCTCGGAGCCCCAGCGATTCCATGCAGCCACCAACTTTCCGAACTGCGAGCCCCAGTCCCCGATGTGATTTATTTTCACGACCCGGTGGCCGAGGCGCATGAGAATGCGCGCCAAGGCGGCGCCGATCACGGTCGAGCGTAGATGGCCGATGTGCATCGGCTTTGCGATGTTCGGCGAGGAGAACTCGACAATCGAGACGCGCGCTTGACGCGCGTTGCCGTAGACTGGCGCGCGGGAATCGGCGAGTACCGCGCGTGCCAGTGCGTCGCTGTGAATGCGCAGATTCAGGAACGGGCCTGCCGCCTCGGCGGTGCCTTCCGGCCAAACGAGGCTCGCTGCCAACTCGGAGGCCAAGGCAGCCGGATTGCGGCTCAGGGCCTTGGCGAAGCGGAAGCAGGGCAAGGCAAACTCGCCCATGCCCTCGGTGCGCGGCCGTTCAAGCACCACTTCGTCAGCCGCCACTCCCAATTGAGCGGCCAGCGCCATGCGCAAACTCACCTCGAAACGATCGAGGCCATGCATCGGAGCGGGATCAGCGGGAGTCAAGACGGTCGCCATGCAGGGGCGCGAGCAGTTCTTCGACCGGGAATCTTAAGGCTGCGCTGACGTCTTCAGCATGGCGCTCGGCCAGCTCCCACGCGCGCCGCAACCAGGCCGAATCTCCGTAGCGCACGAGCAAGTCTTCGTGCCGCAGCGCGAGCGGCACGATCGTCGTGTTCATGACGCAGGAGTCGGCAAGGCTCATCACGCTGTCTTGCAGGGCCCACGGTTCGGTGGCGAAAGGGGCAAAGGCGCGATCCACAAAGCCAGGCTTGAGTCGTCCGCTGCCCAGCAACTCGTCGGGTTCTCGCCCTTTCAGCCAATGAGTCAGGCAACCACGTGCCTCGCGTGGAAATCCCAGCGCGCGCACCATGACGAATCCGGTCCATCCGTGCAGGGGGCCGTGCGTTCGGCTGCGACCGATGTCGTGCAGTAATGCTTGCACCTCCGCCAACTCAGGGTCCACCGGGGCCGAGGCCTCTTGCAGGGCGTCGCTCACGCGGCGCGCCACCTTCGCGACTTGGCGGCAGTGGAGCGGCCACGACTCGCCCGCGAGAGAATGGAGATTGAGGAATGCGGTGGCGCGCTCGCGGTCGAGCGCTTGGCCGGGTGCGGAGCTCACGTTGCCTCGCGCGCGAGGCGGCTCGCCGCGCGCACCAGACTGCGCCGCAGCTCTTCGTAGGCGAGGCGGGTCATGGCCGTCTCCAGAGTCCACCATTCGTGGGCGTCGTGTTCGTGCGAGCGCATCACGGCGGCATCTTGCGTGGGGCGTGCGGCGAGAAAGAGCACGACGCGTTTGCGCTTGCCACCGGCAGTCAGGTAGATGCTGGTGTCCGCAAACTGGGGGAGCAGATCCGCCGGGTTCAGCGCGAGGCTGGTTTCCTCACGGCATTCGCGCAACGCTCCACCGACGAGGTCTTCACCGTCTTCCAAATGGCCCTTCGCAAAGCCCCAGGTGCCGTGGCGGGCGTTGCGGAGCAGCAAGAACTCCGGAGCAGCCTGGGTGCCGCGCCAGAGCAGCACGCCAGCCGCGACGCGGATGCCCTCCATTTCCTCATTCTAATCCGCCCGGAGTTACAATCTCGGGGCGATGGCGTCTCCGCTTCCGGCCTTGGCGAGCGTGGCACGCTGCTGGCAAGCGCGTCTCGTAGAGCGCCGCGCCTGCGGGCCCGACGCCTTCGTGGTGGAGGTGGAACTTCCGGCGGATCCCGGCCCGATCGCTCCCGGTCAGTTCGCAATGCTCTCGGCGGCGGATGGATCTGGCCCCTGCATTGCGCGTCCCTTCAGCGTCTTCGACCGCGCTGGGCCCAGGCGCTTCACCTTTTTAGTTCAGGTGCACGGCCCGGGCACGCGCGCGCTGGCCGCGGTCGTGGAAGGCGGCGGCTATTCCTGCACCCTGCC
>CAZCXL010000059.1:0-10625 GCA_964502625.1 uncultured Planctomycetales bacterium
AAGGCATGGACGTGCGTGTTGCGGAGATGCCCGACGGCTGCGATCCCGCCGACCTCGTGAGCCAGGGCCGGGTGCCAGAACTTCGCCAATGCCTGCTGGAATCGAGGGATATACTCCGTTGGCGTCTTGAAACCTGGAAACTCAAAGCAGACCTCACGGTCCCGGCGGTGATGCACCAGGCGGCCTCGGAGATGGCAGGGTGGATTTCTTCCACTCCCAGCCCCGTGGTTGCCGAAGCATGGTCCCGCCTGGCCTCTGAGGCGCTCAGAATCTCGGAATCAGCGCTGCGGGACCTCGTCCGCGGGTCAAGGGCATCGGCGTCGCCCCAACCTGCGGGGAGTGCTTCCGCCCACACCCCACCGAAACGCACTGCCCGAGAAGCTCTCACCGCCAATGAACGCGAGATCGTGCTCGCGCTCCTCAAGGACCCCAGTGCCTATGCCCTCTTCCGTCCGGCTCTGGATGTCCTAAAATTGCACGATTCTGCGGCCGATGCCGTCCTTCGCTGGATTCGCGCTGAGCGGACCCGCGCGGAGGATCCGACACTCGATCGCGCTTTGATCGCCTTCTCCGGCGACGCTCCTTCATCCGCTTGGCTCGACGAAGCGCGGCACCTCCTGGCTGCCGTTCCTCCTTCGCTGCTGCTCGACCGCGCCCTCGAGGCGCTGCCGTCACGCCGCGAGGAGACCACGCTCGCCGAGACCCGCGGCAAGGAAGTCAGCCTCGAAGACCTTCAAAGTTTGCTGCGCCCCGTGGCGCTCGCGCCGGATCGCGAGCATCCGGTTCCGCGCCGCTCGGTTGATACTCCCGCTCTTCCCGACTGACCGCCGACTGCTGACACCATGACGACCGCACTGGACAAGAAATTTCAAAAGACCCTCGAAACCCTCGTCACGAAAGGGCTGGTGACCGGTTCGTTGCCTTTCGAGGAGGTGCAGAAGGCGCTGCCGGCGGAGCAGCTCGGCGACATCGAGATTCTGCAGACCGTGATGGACCGCTTGGAGATGGAAGGCGTGGTGCTCGGCGATCCGCGCGAGAACGCGCTCGACGCCGGACTGGTCGGCACGGCTGTGCCGGTGTCCGCCAAGCCGCTCTCGGTGGCCAGTGCGCGTGGAGAAACCACGGCGCGCGCGCCGATGCTCGAAAAGATCGATGATCCGGTGCGCATGTATCTCACCCAGATGGGCGAGATCCCGTTGCTCACTCGCGACGAAGAAATCAAGTTGGCGAAGACCACGGAAGTCTCGCGCAAATTGTTCCGGCGCCTGCTGCTCGAGAGCGGACTCGCCCTCGACATGGTCATGGAAACCCTGGAGCAAGTGCGGACCGGCGAACTCGCCTTCGACCGCACCCTCAAGGTCAACCCTTCCGCGCAGGCCAACTCCTCGTTCGCAGTCCTGCACCACAATCGCCGGCTCAAGAAGCAGGCGGCCGAGGAGGGTTCCGAGGACGGTTCCTCCAACATCGACGGCGGTGCCGGTTTCGAACTCACCAAGCAGGATCTGGAGCAACGCCTCAATGGCCACTTGCGGGACCTGGATCTGCTACGCACGACCGCACGACTGGCCTTCACCGCCTCCAATGACCAGCGGCTGACGGCCGAGGAGCGCGGCGTCTTCCGCCGCACCATGCGCGCGCGCCAACGCCGCATCGCGGTGATGGTGGAGGAGTTGCACTTCCAAGTGAACGTGCTGCAAGACTTCATCAAGGTGCTGGAGGCCAAGGGCAACGCCTGGGAAGCCGTGCAGCAACAGGTCGTGGATTTCGATGGCGCACGCAAGCGCACCAAGCAGGGCAAGCAGGAATACGAAGACCTGGTCGCGCATCTGCACGAGTGGGAGGTGCGCGCGCTCGAGTCGCTGCCGACCTTCAAGCGCCGCTTGCGCTACTTGAAGCGCGCCGTGGACGCCTACGAAGACGCCAAGAAGGACCTTTCCTCGGGCAACCTGCGTCTGGTGGTGTCGATCGCGAAGAAATACCGCAACCGCGGGCTCTCCTTCCTGGACTTGATCCAAGAAGGCAACACCGGCCTGATGAAAGCGGTCGAGAAGTACGAGTACCGTCGCGGCTACAAATTCTCGACCTACGCGACCTGGTGGATCCGGCAAGCCATCACGCGTTCGATCGCTGATCAAGCGCGCACGATTCGCATCCCGGTCCACATGATCGAGACGATGTCGAAGTTGCGCGCGGTGCAGAAGCGTCTGCTGCAGACCATGGGCCGCGAGCCCAGTCTGGAGGAGATGTCGGAGGCCGCCGAGATCACGGTGGACGAGGCGCAGCGCGTCATGAAGATCGCGAAGCATCCGATCAGCCTCGACCGGCCGATCGGCGACAGCGAAGATTCCTACTTCGGCGACTTCATTGAGGACGAATCCTCCGAAAACCCGGTCGAGCGCGCCGGCCAAGGCATGCTCAAGGATCGCATCAGCGAGGTGCTGGAGTCCCTGACCTTCCGGGAGCGCGAGATCATCAAACTGCGCTACGGGATCGGTGACGGCTACACCTACACGTTGGAGGAGGTTGGGCGCATCTTCCGCGTCACGCGAGAGCGCGTGCGCCAGATCGAAGCCAAGGCCATCCGCAAACTGCAGCATCCGATCCGCGCGCGCAAGCTTTCCGGCTTCCTCGAGGGACTTTCTTAAGCTCAGGTAATCGCGCCCCTTGCGGGTGCGGTGCGGCGCTGGTGTGATGGGGGCGTGGAGCATCAGCTCGCGCGGCTCGTTCAGGCTCAACGCCTGGAAGAGCGCCTCGTCGTATTGAGCCGGCGCGCGGAAGCGTTGCCGATCGAGCTCTCCGAGCGCGCCGCTCAGGTGAGCGCCCTCGAGGCCGAGGCGGACCAGGCGGAGGCCGAGCGTCGCGTCGCTCTCACCAAGGCGCAGGATCTTGAGAACGATCTCCGTCAACGCGAGTCGCGCATCGAGAAACTGGAGGAGCAAGTCCGCAACTCGCGGGACGCTTCCGCGGCCAAGGTCGGAGAACACGAAGCTGCAGAGCTGCGTGTGCGCAACGCCGAGACGCAGGACCAGGCTCTGCTACTCCTCGAGCGCGCCGAAGGCCTGGGAGTGAAGGCAGTGGAAGTGCGTGGTCGGATTGGCGGAGCGCGCGTGGACCTCGATCAGTTCCGCGCCACCGTGGAAGCCGACGCTGCCGGCCTGCATCAAGAGATTCGCGCGCTCACCGAGCGTCGTGATGAATTGCTCGCCAGCCTGGATGGTGCAGTCTCTGAGCACTTCGGCGTGGTTGGAAAGCGCAATCCGGGCCGAGTGGTGGCCGCTCTCAAGGGCGATTCCTGTGGGGGTTGCGGCACGCGCCTGGTGCCTAACGACGCCGGACGGGTGCGCGCCAAGAACACTTTCTTCCGCTGCCCGTCATGCGCCCGTTTTCTGGTGGCTCACGAGATTTGGTCGGCCGCGGAACAGTCGGGCACCGCCGGCGCCTGAGCCGGGAGTCGCGGCGGGCCGTCGTACACTGCGCTCGATGAGCGTCGTGCTTCCCCTACTTCTCGCGCTCTACGCGCAAGATCCGCTTGCCGGTCAACTTCCGAAGCAGGATCTCGGCGTCGAAGCGTTTCTTGCCGCGCATCCGGAGTACGACGGCCGCGGCATTCGTGTCGCGATTCTGGATACGGGAATCGATCCCGGACATCCTTTCCTACAGCGCACGCCCGACGGGCGGCGCAAGGTTGTGGATTGGTACGACGCGACCACCGACGGCCGAGTGGACACTTCGCGGCGCGCGCAGGCGCAAGACGGCACGTTGATCGGTGGCAGCGGCCGACGCCTGCAGCTTGGCAAACACGACCGCGCTGGCCGCGAGTTTCGGATCGGACGGGTCGGCATGGAATTTCTTCCCGGTGATCTGCAGGCGCGGCTCACCACGGATCGCCAGACGAAGTGGAACGAAGGCCGCCGCTACTGGCAGGAAGCGCGGGCGCGGCTCGAAGCGAGCGGCGGATCCTTGGACGAGAATGATGCGCGCCAGATGGAGGAGAAACTGCGCTGGGAAGAATTCAACGACCCCGGCCCTTGCTGGGATTTGATCGCATGGCAAGAGGCCGATGGTGAGTGGCGGGTGGTAGTGGACCAGGACGAAGACGGAGACCTCGGCGAAGAAAGCGCGTTGCGGCCCTTCCGCGGCAGCGGCGACTGGGCCGTGCTCGGTCAGGAAGCGCTGTTGCACTACGCGGTGGACGTCGAAGCCGAAGGTGAGCGGGTCGTGCTCTATTTCGACTCCAACGGACACGGCACGCACGTCGCGGGCATCGTGGGCGGCTGGGAAGGCCCGACGTCGCGCCTGAATGGAATCGCCCCCGGGGTGGAGTTCGTCGCGATCAAGATCGGCGACGGCAAATATGGCGGCTCGACGAGTGGTTTCGCGATCGCGAAGGCGCTCGACCTCGCGGTGAAGGCTGGATGTCAGGTTGCGAACATGTCCTTCGGCGGCCCATCCTTCTTCGCCGACGGTCGCGAGCCCGAGGCCCAGGCTGTTGCCGAGGCGGCGCGCCGTGGCCTTTTCCTGGTCTGCTCCGCCGGTAACGAGGGGCCGACCCTTTCCACCGTGGGTGCGCCGGGAACTGTTCCCTATGCGCTTTCCGTGGCCGCGGCCATCTGGCCTGACACGCAGCGTGCGAACTACGCGAGCATCCGCCCGGCAGACACGGTCATGTTCGATTTCTCCTCGCGCGGTCCGCTGCCCAGCGGTTCCTTGGGCGTGGATTTCGTGGCGCCGGGAGCAGCCTTGAGTTCTCTGCCGGCTTGGACTCTCACGCTGGGTGAGAACTTCAATGGCACCTCCATGGCCTCACCCCAGATGGCAGGGTGCGTCGCGCTCCTGCTGAGCGGGGCAAAAGCCGAGCAGCTGCCGCAAGAGTGGGCGCGAATCTATCGCGCGTTGCGTCTCGCCGCCGAACCGCTCGCGGGCTTCACCTGGGCTGATTTCGGGCACGGCGCGATTCAGATGGATCGCGCCTTGGACGCACTGCGTGCCCTCTCCGATTGTGAAGGCGCGACGCGCGAATACGAGGTGGAGATCAATAATCCCTTCGGCGTCGGCACCGGCGTTTACGAGCGCCAGTTGGCTCATGGCGGCGCGTTCGACCGCACCGTCCGGATTGCGCCGCACTTCGACCATGACGCGAGCAACGCGGAGCGCGCGGCCACTTTGCGCACCTTGCGCGTGCACGCGGAAGCGGCGTGGATCCAAGTCCCCGACGCGATCCACGTCAACAGCGCCGGCCGCAGTTTCACGATGCGCGTGGATCCTGAGCACTTGAAGCCCGGTTTGCACGTCTCCCGCGTGCTGTTGCAGGACGCGGACCAAGCGGCCTCCGCCGGCCCGGACGTGGTGATTCCAGTCACGCTGGTGCTCGCGGAACGCGCAGCCGTCGATGGCCGCTACACCCGCGAGTTTCAACTTGGACCTGGTGGATTGGAACGCTGCTTCCTCGCCGTGCCCTTCGGCGCACGGCGTGCGCACGTGGAGATCGAGCAACGGGGAGGTCCGCGCAATGAATTGCGTACTGGCGCTGGATCCGTGAGTGGCTTCACCTACGCGGGCGACCGCCAGGCGCGCGGACGTTACTTGCTTGCTGACGGCGAGACAGCCGCGTTCGACGTGCCCGTGGAAGCCGGAACGATCTGGGAGATGAGCATTGCCGCGCGCTGGTCCTCCAATGGCCTCGCGGATTATCAACTCCGCGTGCGCTTCGACGGACTCGCGCCCGATGCCGAGTCCGTGTTCGTGCCAGCGGGTCAAGATCTGGCTTACATTGGGGTGCGGTCCTTGTTGCGCGACGTCAACGCAGAGATCTCAGGCAGCGTGGATGGCGTCGCAGTCGCCGTTACTGCGCCGATGAAGATCCTGCCCGATCCGATTCATCCGGTGATTTTTGGCGAGCTCGGCATGTTCGTGGGCGTGGTGGAGCAAGAGTTCCAGGTTCCCGACGGCGGATCCACGGTGGGACTCCACATCGGTCACTCCATTCAATCCACGGAAGCGCGCGAGGATCTGATGATCGAGGTGTTCGACTCCGTGGGGGCCGTCATTGCGCGCAGCATCGCCTTCGAAGTGGATACCGATCTGGGTCGCCTCGACGCCGGCTCCTATCTGCTCCGCATGACTTTCCCGGCCATCGGCAAGGCACCCTTGGAAGCCGGATTCGCCGGTGCGGAACTGCGTTTCGCCACGGGTGGCGGCAAGTTGCAGTTTTTCCACGCCATCGGCGACGCGCTCTCGGGCGCTGCTGCCGGTCCGCGCAGCGCCATTCCGGTGAGAGGAGCGCGCAGTTTCTACGGCAAGCTGCCTCGCCTCGCTGCGCTTCCCGCCGGCCGCTCCTACTACGGCAGCATTGCGCTGCGCACGGGCACGACCGCCCTGCTCACTCTGCCGCTGCGCATCGAGCGGCCGAGTCAGGCCGGCACCGCCTCGGAGCCGGTGCCGGGTTCGGCAATCGAGCCGAGCAAAGAAGAAGTCGCCTGGACAACGGCGGTCCAGGATCCGGCCAGCACCGGCGCCACGCGCATCAGCGCGGCTCGCGCTTGGGCTACGGCTGCACCCCGTGACCCCCGCGCTGCGCTCGCAGTCCTCGCGACTCTGCAGAACGCTGGCCTCCCCGAAGCGGCGCGTACTTCGGGTCGGGATTTCTTGAAGCGTTTTCCGCGGCAGGTCGAAGCCTTTGTGGCCGAAGCATCCCGGTGGCAGTGAACGCCGCGACTCCGCCGCGGCTCGCGCTCTGCGGCAACGTTTTTCCCGCCGATCAACTCGCTGAGGCTTTGACCGCCTTGCGGGGACCCGTCGCGGCCTGGGCCGCGCGGATTCGCGGCGGGGGAGGCCCGGCCAAACCGGGATTCGGGCTCTATCTGGCCGCAGAAGCCGCTGAAACGCTTCATCATTCCGCGCCGGCGCGCACGGAGTTGCGTGACGCCCTCACCGCGGCCGGAGTGGAGGTCTGGACCGCCAACGCCTTTCCTTTCGGGGGATTCCACGGCGCTCGAGTCAAGGAACGCGCTTTTCATCCTTCCTGGCGCGAGGCGGAGCGACTGCGCTTCACCGTGCAAGTGATCGACTTGCTGGCGGAGTTTGCGCCGCCGCGTGGACCACTCTCGATTTCGACATGTCCCTTGGGCTATGGCGCTGGAGCGCGCATGGACCCGCTTGCGCGTGAACATCTCCTGCGCGCGCGTGAAGCCTGCGACCGTGTCGCCGAACGGCGGCAGACTCCGGTTTGGTTGGCCCTCGAACCGGAGCCAGACGGTGCCTTCGAGCGCGCCGAGGATCTCTGCGCATGGCTCGCGGAACTCGAGTCCGATCGCCCCGCCTCCGAGCGCCGACTCGCGCTTTGTTGGGATCTCTGCCACGGCGCTGTGATCGGCGAGCGCGCGAGCACGATTGTGGACGCGCTGGTTCGCACGGGCACTCCGCTCGGCAAGGTGCAAATTTCGGCCGCACTCGCAGTTCCGGGATCACTCACAACCGCAGCGCGCGCACGCCTGGCATCCTTCGCCGCGGATCCCTACTTGCATCAGGTTCGCGCTCAGGACGCACAAGGCCGCGCGCGCGCCTGGAGAGATCTGCCGGATTTTCTCGAGGATCCGGACGCGCAAACCGTCAGCGGCTTGCGGACGCACTGTCACGTGCCCTTGCAGCTCGATGACTATGGCGAGGGATTGTGCGCCACCGACTGGCGCGGGGATTGGCGGGTACTCGCCGCCGCGCAGGCATCGGGAGCGCTCAAGACGCCGCTCGATGCGGAGGTCGAGACCTACACCTTGCCCGTTTTGCCGGAGCACGCGCGCGGTAACGGTGATCTTGCCGCTGTGCTGGCCGCTGAATCGCAGGCTGCCGCGCAGGCGCTCGGACTTGACTGGTCTGCCGCCCCTGACTATTCTTTTCGGCCCGCAGCCGCGCCGCGCGGCTCGTCCGGCCCCATCGTCTAGTCAGGTCTAGGACACCAGGTTTTCATCCTGGTAACAGGGGTTCGATTCCCCTTGGGGTCACCATTCAGCGCCCGACGGCTCCACCCGTCGGGCTTTTTTCTTGGCGGGAGTCTCCGACTCCTCGCCGAGCGGGTGCGCCTGCCGATAGAGCTTGCGCAGGCGTTCCAGGGACACGTGGGTGTAAATCTGCGTCGTGCCGAGGCTGGCATGGCCCAGCAACTCCTGCACGGTCCGTAAATCCGCGCCGCGGGTGAGCAAGTGAGTCGCGAAGGAGTGGCGCAAGGTGTGGGGCGTGCAGGAGCGCTGGATTCCGGCCGAGGCCAGACAGCGCAGCAAAATACGCCGGACCGAACGATCGGTGAGGCGTCCATCGGAGCGATTCAAGAACAACGGGCCACGATCGAGATCGAGGTTGGCCTTCGCCGCCATCCAACGACGCAGCGCGTCTTGAGCCGGTTTGCCGAGCATGCCGAGCCGTTCCTTGCGCCCCTTGCCGCGGAGTCGCGCCAGTCCGCGCTTCAGATCCAAATCCTGCTCGTCCAATCCGACGAGCTCGGAGACCCGGCAGCCTGTGGAGTAGAGCACCTCCAACAAGGCGCGATCGCGATGAGCATCGGGTTCCTCGCCTAGCGGAGCCGAGAGCAGACGTGCGACTTCTTCTTCCTCCAGGTAGCGGGGTAAGCGACGACCGCGGCGCGGGCCACGCAGCGCGGAGGCGGGATTGCGCTCGATCCACCCCCTCTCTTCCATCCAACCGAAGAAACTGCGCAGTGCAGCCAAGTGGCGTTGCATGGACGCTGCGGCCAGGCCTTGCTCCGCCAGCTGCGCGAGGTGCAGACGTAAACTGGCCGGACGCACTTCCGTCGGATCTTCAAGCTTCTGCTCTGTCAAACTCGTGAGCGCGGCTTCGAGATCCCGACCGTAGGCGCGAAGCGTGTGCGGGCTCGCCTGACGCACTTCGCGCAGATGCCTGAGGAATTGCTCCTTGCGCGCCGCGAGAGTCTGCCCCATGCCCGGCTCATCCTACGCTTCAGTGATGCGACGCTTCCACGTCCGCGCGCTCGAATCCATGGTGCAGGCGCCGGATCCGCTCGCCTGCTTGCGGGCTTTGCCCGCGGAGACGCATCCGATCCTGCTCCTCGATCAAACCGGCGGCCGGAGCCTGCTGGCCTGGAATCCTGACGCCCGCCGCGAGGGGCGACTTACGCCGCAAACCCAGCGCGCCGAGCCCGCCGCGCGGTCCGGACCCCAGAGTCGCTGGCCGCTCGCGCAAACCGACCCCGCGCAGGAACTGGAGCAAGCTTGGACCGAGGAGTGTTGGAGTCGCGCCGCAGAACTTCCCGAACTCGGGCCGGCGTGGTTTGGTTGGTTCGGAGCGTCGTGCGCGCACGCCTACGAGCCGTTTCCCTGGGGACTCCCGGACGCCACGCAGCTCCCCGACTGGAGCTTTGCGCGTTACCCGCGCGCCTTGGTCTGGGAAGCGGATCGTTCGTTGCTGCTCCTGAGCGCCGAGGACAGTGAGGAAGGAAATCATGCGTGGCGCGAGGAAGTGCGGACTCTGCTCGGGCGCGCTGCAGGTGCCGGGGCTACGCATCCGCCCATTCGCGTGCGCTTGCAGCCTGAGCAATCCCAGGCGCGCTACCTCGAGGCCGTGTCCCAGTTGCGGGCATGGATTGGCCAAGGCGAGCTTTTTCAGGCGAACCTGAGTCACGCTTTGAGCGCGGAGGGCGCGGCCTCGCCGCGCGAGTTGTTCGCTGCGCTCGCCTCGGCGCAGCCCACGGCACATGCTGCTTATTGGGAAGGAAAGGAGGGCACGGCATTGCTGTCCCACTCCCCGGAGCGCTTCTTGCGGGTCTCAGGCTCTCTGCTCGAGACGCGGCCGATCAAGGGCACCGCCTCACGCGGCGCGAATCTCCTGGCCGATGACGCCGCGTCGCGCACCTTGGAGAGCAGCACCAAGGAACGCGCGGAGTTGGCCATGATCGTGGACATGGCGCGCAACGATCTCGGCCGGGTCGCCTTGCCGGGCACCGTGGAAGTCTTGAGTCTGGGCGCAGTGGAAGCCTTTCCCACGCTCTTTCACCGCACGGCCACGGTGCGGGCGCAGTGGGATCCGCGCGTGGGCTTCGCTCGGCTCTGGGCGGCCGTATTTCCTCCCGCGTCGGTGACTGGCGCTCCCAAAGTGCGCGCGCTGCAAGCGATGGCTGAGCTCGAAGGCGAGGAACGGGGCGTGTACTGCGGTGCGTTGGGATGGTGGCGTCCTGGCTCGGAGCCGGCGGGCGAGTTTTCGGTGTTGATTCGCACCGCGGTTGCCGCTGACAATCGTCTCAGGATGCGGGTCGGCGCCGGCATCGTTTGGGACTCCGATCCGCAGCGCGAGTGGGAGGAGACCTTACTCAAGGGCCGTTATTGGGATACGCTGCGCTGATGCGACCGATTCAGGATCCGACCGAACTGGTCATGCTCGATGGCCGCTGGCTCGATCCCTCCGCGCCCGCGCTTCCTGCGGGTTGGCCGGGCGTGCTGCGTGGTGAAGGAATTTTCGAGGCCTTCCGCGTGGACCGTGGAATGCCGACTCCGTTTCTTGAGCGCCATGCGGCCCGACTGGAACGCTCCGCGCGCATTTGCGAGTTCGATCTCGGGGGACGCGGTCTGGTCGAAGATTTGGAGCCATTGCTGACGCGCCTC
>CAZCXL010000060.1:0-10622 GCA_964502625.1 uncultured Planctomycetales bacterium
CCTGCCGATGCCTTTCGCCATTCTGCTTGGGCTGACCGCTCTCTCGCGGTTGATCGAGTTGATGGTTTCTCACCGCAATTTGCGCGCCCTCAAGAAGCTCACAGCGCAGCGCGGTGGAACCTGGAAGCATTGCGAATCCGGTGCGGTCTACGCGCAGATGGTCGCCATTCACCTACTGCTGCTCGTCGCCCCTGCACTGGAGTGTGCCTACTTCGACCGACGCGCCTCGCTGCCCGTGTTCCTCCTCGCCGCTTCGCTTTGGA
This sequence comes from uncultured Planctomycetales bacterium, assembly GCA_964502625.1. Classification (GTDB taxonomy): domain Bacteria; phylum Planctomycetota; class UBA1135; order UBA1135; family UBA1135; genus JAQBVK01. The sequence goes on from CAZCXL010000060.1 coordinate 264, forward strand.
GTTGCGGCCAGATCTTGAGATGGTGGAGCATTGCCGCGTTGGGAGTGGCGTGGAACGTGCGCGGCGCGGTCTCCTCCGTGCAGACCATCGTGCACACGGGGATTTACTCGCGTATCCGACATCCCAATTACCTTGGAGTGCTGCTGGAGGGTGTTGCTCTGCCATTGGCCGGCGCGGCGTGGGTTTCTTTGGCCTTCCTCAATCTCCTGCTCGTCCCGGTCACCCTCAAGCGTCTCCGCGCGGAAGAGCGCTTGCTCGCTGAATTGCCGGCCTGGCGCGACTCCTGCTCAGGCAATGGGCTGCTCCTTCCGCGCCTGCATTCATGATCTCCCTCCTCTCGCTCCTGCTTCTTGCCTCGCCTTCACAGGCAGCCGACTTTCCCTACCAACGCTGGATCGCTGCCGACGGCAGCCGCGTGGGATTTCGAGGCGAATCCACCATTCACGATTTCGAGGGAGCGGCCAAGACCATGAGCGTCGCGCTTCATGCGGATCTCGCGCGGCTCCGTGAATCCGCCGGCGGCGAGATTAGTTTTTTGGTGAAGGATTTGGATTCCGGCAGCGCGGACCGCGATGAAAACATGCGCAACGATCTCGAATTCGGGCGCTTTCCAATAATTTCCTTCCATCTGGATCGCCTCGAAGGACCATCCACAGGTGCGCGCACCATCGCGGCTGCAGCCGCCGGCACATTTTCGATTCACGGCGTCGATCGCGCGCGCACTTTCCCAGCCATGCTGGAGCTGCTTCCCAATGGCCGGCTCGGCGTGAAGGGCAGCGTGCGTTTCCTGCAGACGGAGCACGGCATCGAACCTCACAGCACCTTCGGTGTCGTGAAAGTACACGACGAAGTCGAGGTCTGGTTCGACCTCGTGCTGGCTCCCCAGGCGGCCGCACTCCACGAAGGCACGGTGCGCAGCGTGAAGATCACGGAACTCACGCGCATTCCAGGGGCTGATGAGCAGCGCGCGGATCGCGCAGGACGCCTCTGGCTCAGCGGCAACGCCGCGCTCCTGGACACCGGCGACGAGTGGTGGCTCGCGCAAGCTCAAGTTGCGACTCGGATGGATCCACGTGCCGGTTTGGCGCTTCCGCCAGCACCGGAGCTGGAGGCGGCCTTCTCGGAAGCCAGAGATCGGCTCAACGCGCTCGAACTGCGGCTCCAGGGCCTGAGTGCAGAGCAGCGGGCTCGAGTCGGCCCGAAACTCACGGAAACCATCGCGCGGCTCAAAGAAACGCTCACCACGGCGCCCGCGGCCGGACCCGCCAGCATTCGCCGCGAGGGAAATCGTGTGGAAGTGGTGCTCGGCGATCACGTTTGGATTCAGTTCGAAGACCTCGCCGGCGCCGCGCCACTGCCGGTGGCCCTCTCCGGCATGCCGGAACTACCCAGCGCGGTGCGGGAGGCCCTGCGCACGCTGCGCGGAGTGCCGCGCAGCGCACAGATCCATCTCACAACGCCCGCGGGAGTGCGTGAACTCTCCCTCGGATTTGAGCCTGAGGCTCCGTGCAAGATTCCAACCTGGGCCCTGGACGCGGCGCAGTGGCAGCCGAATCCTTCCCTGTAACACAGCGGCTCAGTCGAGCAGAGATCCCAACCGCCGACGCGCCTGCGCCAGCGGAATTCCGCGCCGCGCGGCGTAATCAGCCACCTGATCCTCACCGATGCGCCCGATGCCGAAGTAGCGCGCTTCCGGATGCGCGAAATAGAGGCCAGCAACGCTCGCGGTGGGCGTGATAGCCCAAGACTCCGTGAGTTGCGCGCCGATCGCGCGCTCAGCATCCAAGAGGCGGAAAATGTCGTCCTTCAAATCGTGATTCGGGCAGGCGGGGTAGCCCGGGGCGGGACGTACTCCACGGTACTCCTCACGAAGCAGCGCTGCGCCGTCGAGAGCCTCTTCGTGCGCATAAGCCCAGAATTCACGACGCACGCGCTCGTGGAGCCGCTCGGCAAGCGCTTCTGCGAAACGATCGGCCAGAGCCTGCACGAGAATGGCGCGGTAGTCGTCGAGTTCGCTCCGGTAGCGGGCGGCTAAGGCATCGGTGCCATCTCCGGCCGTCACGACGAAAGCGCCCACGTGATCCGGGATTCCTGAGGTGAGCGGCGCCACGAAATCGGTGAGAGAAAGATTGAGCACTCCCTCCTTGCCTGCGCGCTGCTGGCGGAGCATCGGCAGACGCGCGAGCACGCGGGCGCGGTCCAGCGGATCGTGCAGCAGTAGATCGTCGCCCTCGGCGGCAGCGGGAAAGATTCCATAAACTGCATGAGCGCGCAACAGCTTGCCCCGCACGATTTCCTCGAGCATCTCCAACGCGTCAGAGTGCAGTTGCCGGGCCTGCACTCCGACTACGGGGTCCTTAAGAATTTGCGGAAAGCTGCCCTGTAACTCCCACGCCGCGAAGAACGGCGTCCAGTCCACGTAGGGAAGCAAATCTTGGAGCGGCCAATCGCGAAGGGTGTGCGCGCCCAGCCTTGCGGGCGGTGACTGAGTACGAGAGTCTGCGAAAGAAAGCCGCAGTGCGCGAGCGCGTGCCTCGGCGATGGGCAAGAGATCCCGTTCTGCGGCGCGTGCTGCGCGCGCTTCGCGGACGGTCTGCTGGCGCCGGCCGTTTTCGGCAAAGAGCATTTCACGGCGCGTGGGGTCCATCAGGTCTCCCAAAACGCCCACTGCGCGCGAAGCGTCGAAGACGTGCAGCACGGGAGCGCCCCGCGCGGGCGCGATCTTCACAGCCGTGTGCGCGGCACTCGTGGTCGCACCCCCGATGAGGAGTGGGGTCGTGATTCCGGCGCGCTCCATCTCGGCGGCGACGTGCACCATTTCATCCAGCGAAGGCGTGATCAGTCCGGACAGGCCGATGACGTCCACTTCGGCAGCGCGCGCTTGATCAAGAATCTTCTGCGCAGGCACCATCACGCCCAAATCAATGATTTGGTAGCCGTTGCAGCCCAAGATCACACCGACGATGTTCTTGCCTATGTCGTGCACGTCGCCCTTGACCGTGGCGAGCAGCACCCGTCCGCGCGCTCGCGGCGCAGCGCCTCCACGCTCCAAGTGCGGCTCCAGCCACGCCACTGCCTTCTTCATCACCCGGGCGGAACGCACCACCTGCGGCAGGAACATGCGCCCGCTGCCGAACAACTCGCCAACCTCATCCATGCCGGCCATCAGCGGCCCTTCGATCACGGTGAGCGCTGCGCCATGCGCGGCCAAGGCTTCGGGCAAGTCTTCGAGCAGATAGGCCTCATCTCCGTGGACCAAGGCGTGTTGCAATCGGCCGTCCACGGGCAGAGCCCGCCATGCCGGCGGCCCTACAACCTCGCGCGCAGGCCCTGCTCCGCCCTCGCGCGCTGCAATCTCGCGTTGCGCGCGCTGGAGCATCCGTTCGGCGGCGACGGGATCGAGATTCAGGACCAAGGCCTCGCAATCCTTGCGCAACTCCGGCTCCAGATCCTCGTAGAAATCGAGCTGGCCCGCGTGCACGATCCCCATCGTCAGTCCCGCGCGCACGGCGTGATACAGGAAGACCGTGTGCAGCGCGCGTCGGAGTGTTTCTGCGCCGCGGAAGGCGAAGGAAAGATTGCTGATGCCCCCGCTGAAGGAACAGCCCGGAAAGCGGCGCTTCAATTCACGCAGTGCCTCCAAATAGGAGCGCGCGTAGTCGTCGTGCTCAGCCAAGCCAGTGCCGATCGCAAGCACGTTGAGATCGAAGACCATTTCCTCATCCGCGAATCCCTCTTCGACGAGCACGCGGCGGGCGCGCTCGACGATTTCGATCCGCCGCGGAGTGTCGTCGGCCTGACCGCGCTCGTCGAAGGCCATCACCACCGGCGTGGCGCCGTAGCGGCGGACCAGCCGCGCGAGACGCCGGAACTCGGTCTCGCCTTCCTTCAGTGAAAGTGAATTCACCAGGGTTCTGCCCTGACATTCGCGCAGGCCGGCCTCGATCGCTTCGAACCGGCTGGAGTCCAGCACCAGCGGCACGCGCGCGATCTCCGGATCCGATGCCAGCAGGCGCAAGAAGCGCCGCATGCTGGCCGGCGCATCCAGCAGCGCTTCATCGAAGCACAAATCGAGCATCTGCGCGCCATCCGCGACCTGCTCGCGCGCCACCACGAGCGCCGCCTCGAGTTGACCTTCGCGCACCATGCGCGCGAAGCGCCGCGATCCCGACACGTTGCAGCGCTCGCCGACGTTCACCAGGTTCGAGTCCGGGCGGATCTCAAGCTCCTCCAGCCCCGACCAACGCGGCCGCGCCGGACGTCGCGCGCGCGCAATCCGCGGTTGCAGTCCGGCGACGGCGCGCGCGGTCGCGGCGACGTGCGCCGGTGTGGTGCCGCAGCAGCCGCCGATCAGATTCACGAATCCTGCCTCCGCAAACTCGCGAGCCATCGCGGCGAATTCTTCTGGGCCGAGGTCGTAGCCGCCCATCTCATTCGGAAGCCCGGCGTTCGGGTAGCAGAGCACGAAGCAATCACCAGCGAGATGCAGCGCCTCCAAATGCGGGCGCATTTCGCGCGGGCCCAGCGCGCAATTCAATCCCACCAGGAGCGGCCGCGCATGCCGCACGGAGGTCCAAAATGCCTCAACCGTCTGGCCGGAAAGCGTGCGCCCGGCGCGATCCGTGATCGTGGCGCTCAGAGCCAGAGGGACGCGAGCGCCGCGACGGTCAAACTCCTCTTCGATGCCGAAGAGCGCGGCTTTCGCATTCAGCACGTCGAAGATGGTCTCCACGAGCAGCAGGTCGGCGCCCCCATCGAGGAGCCCTCGTGCTTGCTCACCGTAGGCCGCACTCAGTTCCTCGAAACTTGTAAAACGCGCGCCAGGATCCTCAACCAGCGGGGAAAGCGAGGCCGTGCGGTTGGTTGGTCCCATCGACCCCGCGACGTAGCGAGGACGAGAAGGATCGCGCGCAGTGGCGGCGTCAGCCTCGGCGCGTGCGACTCGCGCGGCGGATTCGTTGAGCTCGCGCATGAAGGCCGAAGTTCCATAATCCGCCTGCGAAACCGCGTTGGCATTGAAAGTGTTGGTTTCGATGAGATCGGCGCCCGCCTCCAGATAGCTCCGGTGCACCCTCGCAATCACGTCGGGCCGGGTCAGGCAGAGCAGATCATGATTGCCCTTGAGGGGGCGGTCCCACGTGGCGAAGCGCGCTCCGCGGTAATCCTCTTCCGAGAGCCCGAAGGCCTGAATCTCGGTACCGGTCGCTCCATCGAGTACAAGGATGCGCTGGCCGAGGAGTTCGGCTAATTCCGGTCGCTGCGCGTTCTGCTTCATGGGAGGCGTTGCGGATCCTATCCGCACCTGGCGCGGCTCCGTATCCCGACGGCCCGCATCGGATACCTTGGTGAAGGATGCGTCGCCTTCTCCTCCCGGCCGCGCTGCTGCTGATCGTGGCGCTGGCGCTGTTCCTGGTGTTTCAGGACCGCGAGCCGGCGGGATCCGACCGGCAGCAGGAAGATCCGTCCCGGTTGCAGATCCCGGAGCTTGGTTCCAACGGCACCCTCATCCTTCCCGACGCCGACGGCCAAGAGACAGGCATTGGTCGCACGCATGCGCCTGAAGTCACGCATCCGGATCAGACCTCTAACTCCACCGACGCCGGTGATTGGATCGTGATCGAGGCGGTGTATGCCTCGGATCAGCGTCCGGCAGCCGGCGCGACGGTGAGCGTGATCGCGCCGGATGACTCTCAGCAAGCGGAATGGATGATGATTTTCCTCGAGGGGATCACCGTGCCAGATCTTCTCGAAAAACATGGCGCGCATTACCGCACCGGCACTGACGGACGCGTGCGCATTCCGCGGCCGGGCAGTGTGGGCTTGGTCGCGGCAGAAATTCAGAATCAGTTCAGCATGCGCGAATGGGATCCCGAGAAGTTTCTGCCTGCTGATGCGGAAATCTTGCGCCTCGAACTTCGCGAGACTGAATCCTTGCAGGTACTCGTGGTCGATGAGGCGGGCGCTCCGAGCGCTGGGGTTCCGGTCAGCCTCCGCTTCGGCGGGGATGAGTACACGATGGATTTTCTGCGCACCACGACCGGCGCCGACGGCATCGGCGTGCTCAAGCACGCGCAACTCTTGCTCGACGCCTTCTCACCCGGTCCGCGCGAAGAGCTGAGCGTCGCTCTCGCCCTGCCCTTGGCCACGCCAGTTTCTGCACCACTGGAACCTGGCCATTTCCCGCGCGAACCGGTGCGACTCGTGCTCCCGCCTTGCGGCCGCGTGGAGATTGAGTTGCGAAAGCCTGACGGAACGCTGCTCGGTGGAGAGCAACTCGTGTTCTTGCGCACCGCGCGGCTGGTCACCGCCGATGACGACGACATGGGGATCCCCGGACTGCCAGGCTTCGATTCCACTGCGACGCGCGCGCGCGATGGGCGGGCCGTGTTCCCGCGCGTGGGTATCGCCCTGCAACTGGAGGCGAGCACGATTTTCCCGGGAGCACCCGAGGCGAGCAAGGTCAAGGGAGCGGGCCCAGTGCTGGCGGGCGCAACCGCGCGCCTCGTTCTGGAGGAGACGCAGAACTATCCGATCCTGAGCGGACGCCTCCTGGATGCCAAGGGCCAACCGCTGCGCTCCTGCAGCGTCGAATTGCGTTTTCCTGCAGACAAGAACGAGATGGGCTTGAGCTCCCACCGCAGCGTGCCGCTCGACGCCGAAGGCCGCTTCCGCGTGGCTTTGCTCAGACGTGAACTCTGGTCCACACCTCAGGCAGCCGAGTTCTTCCTTCCCGCGAGCCTCGATGCGCCTGCGCTGCTTGCGGAAACAGAACTTCCAACGCTGCGCCTGGGCGTCAACGAGGTCGGGGACATTTTCGCGCGCACTGCGCCGGTGCTCGCTTCGGGAAGAGTTTCCGACGCCGACGGGAATCCGGTGGCGCTAGCTCGGCTCTGCCAGATGCGTTGGGTGCAATGGAGCGACGACCCGGAAGACGGAGATTGGCTCGCAACATGGGAAAATGAGACTCCCTGCGCGGCAGACGGAAGCTTTGTGATCTACGGGAAGGCCGATTCCGCGGAGCTCTGGCTCAGCGTGAAAGCGCACGGGTACCTGGATCAAGACGTGGAGACCCTCCCGGGCGTCAAAAATCTGCAGGTCACACTCGAAGCAGGGGGCACGCTCAGCGGACGCGTGCTCGTGGATCCCGGAGTTCCGCTAGACGCCTTGGCCATCAGCTACAGCATGCCCGGCGCGCAGCGGCCATCCACTTGGACGGAGATCGATCCGCGAGAAGGCCGGTTCGAATTCACGCAAGTCCCTCCTGGCAGCGCGGAGATCGTCGTGACGTGCAGTTGGAGCGCTACGACGGAATCCGAGCTTGTGCGGATCCGTGGAATTGTGATTGGCGCTAGCTCACTTCCCGACCCTCGCCTCGACCCGCTAGACTTGCGCGGCAAGATTTATTTCTGTCAGATTCGCGCGCGCGGCGAGAATGGTGAAAAAATTAACGACATCGAAGCTTGGCAGGAGCGCGATCCAGAAAATACTTTCTCCGGGTACCGCGGCGAAGTGTGGGCAGTGAGTCCTCATCCGCTCGAACGTCTCGTGGTCAACGCTGAGGGCTGGCGACTGGCCCAGGTGGATCCGACCTCCCGCTTGGTCGAACTCACCCTCCGGCGCGGACCCGAAGTGGAACTGCGCGTGCCCGCACAGGCCGTTCACCGTGACGGGATGTTGCTCGGAGTTCAGTTGGTCCAGACTGGCGAACGTGGGAACTTCCGAGAGCACACTCTTGGATATTTCAAGCCTGATGGCTCGCTGCGGCTGTTCTGCCAGGAAAGCGGCGCGTACGAGATCCACTTCCTGGCGCTGCGCGCGGAATCGGGGGACCGCGAGCTCACCAACGGCTGGCCCTTTCAGTGGGTGGATCCAGAAGGCGGCGAGTCCACCAGGATCGTGAACATCGAGGACCGCACCGGGCTGCAGTCCTTCACCCTCGGACCGCCCAGCGTCGAAGCGATGCAGCGCGCGCTCACAGAGGGCAAGTAGCCCCGCGACCTAGCGCGGCAACTCTTCGCGCTCGAGATAGGTGTAGCCGTTGAGGCCCGATTCGTAGAAACGGACCAGAACTTGGCTCTCTTGCACGGTGAGCTTTTTCTCGCGTACCGCGCGCTCGCAGTCACGGCGCAGGAAGGACGCAAGGTGCTCGGGCTCGTATTGCACGTAGCCGAGAACCTCGCGCGTGGTGTCTCCGGGCACCAGCTCTTCGACGTACCAATCCCCTTCCTCATCCACGGAGATGTGCGCGACGTGCGTGTCTCCGAATAGATTGTGGAGATCGCCCAGCGTCTCTTGGTACGCGCCGACCAGGAACACGCCGAGGTAGTACTCCTCGCCCTCTTGGAGCTCGTGGAGCTCCAACATCTCTTTGGCCTCGCCGTTCGAAACGAAAGAATCGATCTTGCCGTCGCTGTCGCAGGTGATGTCCGCGAGCACGGCCTTGCGCGAGGGATGCTCGTGGAGGCGATGAATCGGCATCACCGGGAAGATCTGATCGATCGCCCATGAGTCCGGCAGCGACTGGAACAGCGAGAAGTTGCAGAAGTAGGTGTCCGAGAGCGTGGCCTCGACCTCGCGTTTCTCGGGGTAGTCCTCGCGGTCGGCGCGCATGAAACCGCGCACCCTTACCAAGGTGGACCAGAACATGCTCTCGACCAGCGCGCGGCCCGGCAAGTCCAAGTAGCCGAGGCTGAACAGATTCAGAGCCTCGTCGCGGGCCTGCACGGCGTCGTTGTAGCGCTCGAGGAAGTTGCGCTCATCGAGGTTGCGGTAGGCGTCGTAGAGGTCCATCACGGGCAGAGGCGGCTTCTGCGAACCGGTCCACTCTTCGATGTTCACGTCATCGCGGCCGCTGGAGGCGATGTTGGTGCGGCCGAGCACGTCGAACACTAACACGCTGTTGTAGGCGACCATCGCCCGTCCGCATTCCGTGATGATGTGCGGATGCGGAATGCCGATCTGGCGGCACACGTTGCTGATCCGGAACACCACGTCGCTCGCGTATTCCTCGAGCGTGTAGTTCATGGACGACTCCGTGCTGCGCTGCGTTCCGTCGTAGTCCACGCCGAGACCGCCGCCGATGTCGAGATACTGCAGACCCGCCCCCATCTTCGAGACCTCGGCGTAGATGTGCCCGATCTCGTTGATGATGTTCTTGACGGTGCGGATCTCGTGGATCTGGCTGCCGACGTGGCAGTGCAGTAGCCGGAAGCAATCCAGCATGCCGTGCGCGCGCAGCAACTCGGTCATCTCGATCAACTCGTTGACCAAGAGGCCGAATTTGGCGCGGTGGCCAGCGCTGTCGCGCCAACGGCCGATTCCCTGGCTGGCCAACTTCACCCGCGCGCCAATCTGCGGCCGCACGTCGTACTTCTGCGCGTATTTGATGATTAGCCGCAGTTCTCCCAGGCTCTCCACCACCGGGATGATGTTGCGCCCGATCTTGGTCGAGAGAATCACCGCCTCGATGTAGCGGTCGTCCTTGAAGCCATTGCAGATGATCAGACGCTGCGCAGTCTGCGCGGTCATGGACATCACCGCCAGCAACTCGGGCTTGCTGCCGACCTCGAGTCCGAATCCGAATTCCTCGCCGTAGGTCAGCACCTCTTGCACGAGGTGGCGCTGCTGGTTGACCTTGATCGGGTAGACCGCGTGGTAGCGGCCCTGGTAGTCGTTGGCCGCGATCGCGCGCTGAAAGGCGCCGGCCAGACTCCCAAGCCGGTTGCGCAAGATGTCGGTGAAGCGCAGCATCACGGGCGCGCCGTAGCCGCGCTCGCGCAGACCTTGCACGACTTCAAGCAAGGACACCGCGCCCTTGCCGTCGCGGTCCGGGTCGACCAAGAGATGGCCGTCCGCGCCGACGCGGAAATAACCCTGGCCCCAGCCATCCACGTTGTAGAGCGCGGCGGAGCGCTCCGAGTTCCACTCCACCGGAGGCTCGGCGGCGGCGGAGCGCACGGCGGCTCCGGCTTTCAGGACGCGGGCATCAGCGGCGGCAGGTGCGGACGCAGGTGCGACACCGGGCTTGATTCCGGCGTTCGGCGGGGGAGGGTTCACGGGCGTGCGATCTAGCTTCTCTCCGGCGGGCGCGCCGGTGGAACCAGAATCATAATCGGGACCGCCGCGCGTGGAGGGCAATTCCCCGCGCGTCAAGCACGCGCGCTTGCCGCCGCGCCTGCGGTTTCCGATCCTGCACCGATGCGCGTCTCCGCCAAACCCCTACTCGCCGTTGCACTCCTGCTCGCAACGGCATGCGGCGGCAAGAGCGCGCCGGCGCCGGCGACCTCCGCCCAGTCCCTGCTTTGGACTGTGGATGGCCCGGAAGTTCACGGCTGGCTGCTCGGCACCATGCACGTCAGC
>CAZCXL010000061.1:0-10608 GCA_964502625.1 uncultured Planctomycetales bacterium
CCAAGAACACCGAAGGCGAAATCAGATCCAGTCCGTAGGAGATCAGCAGCGGCACCACGCCGGACTGCATCCATGTGGCGATGACCATGCCGATCGAGATCAGGATCAGCATCGGCATGAGCGCCGAGTTGATCGCGTGGAGAATCCCGTCTTCGAGTTCCTTCCAAGTGAGTCGGTGCGCGAAGATTGCGACCAGGCCGGCCACCATCGTGGCCAAGATCAGCGGGATGTGATTCTGCTCGGCTTTCAGGACGCCCACGTTGAAGGCGAGCAGCCCGATCAACGCGAACACCGGAATCAGTGAGGTGGAAATGCTGGGCAGCGGCCGCGTCGAACTCATGCGTGGCTCATCCTACGCAGTCCGGCGCTCTACTTCGCGAACAGCTTCGTCGGATCTTGAAAGGCTTTGAACTCCAGCGCGTTGCCGGAGGGATCGTGGAAGAACATGGTCGCCTGTTCTCCCGTGGCGCCGCGGAAGCGCACGTAGGGCTCGATCACGAAAACCGTTCCGGCGGCCTGCAGGCGCTCGGCCAGCGCGTGCCAAGCATCCCACGGCAGCACCACGCCGAAGTGCGGCACCGGCACGCCGTGGCCGTCCACAGAGTTGTGGCGGAGATGGCGCGTCGTCTCCAATTCTGGATCAAGATGCGCGACGATTTGGTGCCCGTACAGGTCGAAATCCACCCACTGTTCATTGCTGCGGCCTTCAGGGCAGCCAAGCAACTCACCATAGAAAGCGCGTGCGGCGGCGAGATCATGCACCGGAAAGGCGAGGTGAAACGGCGCGAGCGGAGTACTCATGGCGTGATGGGACGCACGAAGACGTTACCGATCTCGCAGGGCGTGGGACCGGGAGTAATCAAGGCAATGGGACCGCGCTGCGGGGTGAATTCGAAGGGCACGGAAAATTCGATCACCACTCCGTTCACGCTGACCTGGGTCCAACTGCCGTCGCGATAGGAGGCGGCGATGCGATGCCAGCCGGAGTCGGTCTCGAAACCCAAGCGGTCGAGCGGCGCAACGATCAAACCTGCGTGTGCAGGGTCGGGGAAGGGGCGCGCGGGCACGTCCAGGCTCGGCCCGGCCACGCGCAGATCGAGAAACAGATCGAAGTTCTGGTACTCCGCCGCGCTCCGCAACGGCGGCGCGTTGGCTTCACCCGTCCAGATCCAGTCATGCCGCGTCCATCCTTGAGTTGGCGCGGCGAGAGGCATTTGCTTGAATCCGCCATCTTCCTCCGCAGTATCCGCCTGCTGGGCGCCGGTGGAAGGCAATTCCAGGATGCGCAAATTGCGAAAGAGCACTTCGCTGCCCTCGGATTCCAGGCAGAGGTAGCCCTTGCGCGGATTCACGGCGCTTCCGCCGCTGACCTCTTGGCCGTTCACCCAATGTTGAATCGTTCCGTCCACGGCCACGATGCGGAAGTGATTCCACTCGCCGGTGCCGTTGGCGCGGCGCTGATTGGGAAGGCAGCGCTCCCAACCGGAAGGATGCGGGCGGTCGGGATGCATGCTGGCGCCCCAGATGGAGAACACGTCGCCGTGGCTGGTCCAGTTCTCGGTCTCCCAGCCGTCAATGACTTGCACCTCGATCGCGCGAATGAAGGGCGCTCCCATCGCAGGCAGCGCGTCGGACCAGACGAAAAATCCGGCGTTGCCGCCCGTCTTCATGTGCATGTACTCGAACTCGGCAATGAAGTTCTCGACCATGCGCTCGGTGCGGATCTCTCCGGTGGGCTTGCCGCTGCACACAATCATGCCGTCACGCACCGTGAAAGTGCCCGCATCCACGTTCACGGGCTTCCAGCCCGCGAGCGATTTGCCATCAAAGAGCGGCTGCCATTGCGGTGTTGCGCTGCGATCGCGCGGTGTGATGACCAGCCGGAGATCGTCCGCTGCAGCGCCGGCATCGAGCGCCAGCACGACGTCCACGAAACGCCCACCACTGCCTTCCACTTCGCGCAGCGTGATTTCCTGCGAGTGCTCGTACACGAGGCCGTCTTTGCGGATCCACGGCAGCAGCGGGAGCAGGTCGAGACGCTGGCTCATCTCGGCGGCCGTCGGCGCAAAGAACACTTGCTGGCCGTCGCCGCGGCGCAACACGGTCACGGCGCCGGGATCGTTCCATCCATACGCGCTCGCATCCACGCCGGAGTCGGCGGCGAATCCGCGTTCGGCTTCTGCGTCGCCGTTCACGATTAGGTTGCGGTCGAACCAGACGAGCGGAGGCCCTTCCTGGGTGAAACCAACCGCGCGCCCATCGAGCGCCCAGCTCGGATCCGGAGTCACAGCAAAATGATGAAGAATACTGGCCACCAAGTCCGGCGACTTCGGCGGCGGCCAGATCTCGCCGCGGGCTACTCCCGGGCCGTGCAGGATGAACGGTGCTTCACGATGGCTCGGTTTGTTGAGACCGTGGCCTTCATGGAGTTGTCCGGCGTGATCCGCGTGCAGCGCGATCAGCCAGCGCTCCTGCGCGTGCCCAGGGCGGGCTTCAATCGCCGTCAGCAGCCGTCCTATCTGCGCGTCGATCGCCGCGAGCTTGCGCCGGTACAGCGCGTCCCCCGCGTCGTAGTGGGAGTTGCCTTCGCTGTGTCCGACGCCGTCGGACTCGTCGAACATCACGACCACGCAATCCACACTGGGTTCCGCCAGCCAGATCAGTGCTGCGTCCGCGCACATCGTGTCCACCGAGAAGGAGTCGAAGTAGTCGTCGTCGGCGAGGTCGTATTCGGCGTAGAAGTTGAAGTCCGGCTCTGCAGGGGCGATGAGGTGACGCTCGATCGGCCGCCACGACTGCGCGATCGCGCACACCGTTCCGGGGCGCGCTTCTTTCAGCCGCCGAAAGAAGAGGGGATAAGCGCCGTAGTTCGGCGTGGCGAAGGCATTGTCTGGCACACCGTGTTTGTCGCGGTGTACGCCCGTCAGAAAGGTGGACCAGCCACTGCCGCTGATCGTCGTGTCTTCGCAGCGCGCCCGCAGACTCCACGCGCCCTCTTCCTTCAACCGGAAGGCATGGGGCATCACCTCTGGCGTGACCGCCCCAGGAAGGAAACCGTCAATGAACAAGACTAATGCCTTGTTATGAGGGGAATCCTGCGCCAGGAGCGCCAAGGCGAGTGCGAGCCAACTCATGCAGGAACTTAGCAGGCGCAGAAAAAAAGAATAAACACTCGCGAAATCCTAATAGCCTTCCTAGCATCTGGCAATCTCCCTTTCGGAGTCATCCTCATGCTCACCAAGTCTGCGGCCAAAGCCTTCTTCCTCGGCGGCACCGCCCTGTGCAGTCTGGCATTCATCTTGCTCACGCTGGACACCGTCGCCCAGTTCCCCGAGCGCTCGCACGAGAGTGAAATTACTCCGCAGGTCTTGGCGGGCCACAAGATCTGGCTCGACAACAACTGCATGGGGTGCCACACGCTGCTTGGCGAGGGCGCGTACTACGCGCCCGAGTTGACGCGCGTCATGGACCGCCGCTCCGAGGAATGGATCCGCACTTTCCTCGCGAATCCTGCGCGCATGTTTCCAGGGCGGCGCCAGATGGTGAAGTACGACTTCTTCGATCCGAGCGAAGTCGGCGAAGGCATCGCTCGGGCCAACGCCGACGCGATGATCGCATTCTTCTCTTGGGTTCGCGGCATTGAGACGAATGGCTGGCCGCCGGCGCCCAATCTCTCCCAATCTCCGCGAGCCGCTGGCGCTGGCGCCGCCGAGCTCGCGCCGGAGCCCGCAACCGTTGCGGCTGCGCCGTCTTACTTCCGCTCCGTGTGCATCTCTTGCCACTCCGTGGAGGGCTATGGCGGTAAGGTCGGGCCGGCGCTGGATGGCGTCGCCTCGCGCTTCAATGCCGACTATCTCCGCCGATGGATCGTGGATCCCCAGGCCATCAAACCGGGCACGTCCATGCCCAACCTCGGTCTGAGCGCGGCAGATCTCGACGCGATCAGCACCTACCTGTCCACCCTTACGGTCAAGGAGTAAGCGATGAAGTTTGCCTCCCAACGCATTGCTTGGTGGTTCTTCGCCGCCGCGATCGGGCTCTTCGCCCTGCAGATCATCTACGGATTCATCATGGGCTTCGCGCGCATGGGATTCGACGGCTTGCACGATCTGATCCCGTTCAACGTTGCGCGCACTACGCACACCAACTTGCTAGTGGTGTGGCTGCTGTGTGGATTCATGGGCGCGGCGTACTGGATCATTCCCGAAGAATCCGACCGCGAACTCTGGAGCCCCAGGCTCGCATGGATTCAATACTGGAGTCTCCTACTCGTGGGCGTGGTATCCGTGGTCGGCTTTCACCTCAACATCTGGGAAGGCCGCAAGTTTCTAGAGATTCCACGCCCCTTGGATTGGCTAGTTGCGATCAACGTGATCGTGTTTCTCTTCAATCTCTTGATGACGATGTGGAAGGGTCGGCGCATGTCCACCACGGCCATGGTGTTGTTCTTCGGCCTACTCACCGCGGCGCTGCTCTACCTGCCGGGAATGATCACCTTCAAGAATTTGGTGTTCGAGTCCTACTTCCGCTGGTGGGTCGTGCACCTCTGGGTCGAGGGCGTGTGGGAACTGATCATGGGGGCGATTCTGTCCTACCTGTTGATCAAACTCACCGGCGTGGACCGCGAAGTGATTGAGAAGTGGCTCTACATCATCGTGGGCTTCACTTTCCTCTCCGGCATTCTCGGCACCGGACACCACTACTACTACACCGGAGCTCCGCGCTACTGGCTGATGATCGGCGGCATCTTCTCCGCGCTGGAGCCGCTGGCCTTCTTGGGCATGGCACTCTACGCAGTGGCGATGGCGCGTCGCGGTGGACGCAAGCATCCCAACCGCATGGCGTTCCAATGGACCCTCGGTTGCGCAATCATGTCCTTTGTGGGCGCCGGGTTCTTGGGCGCAGCGCACACTCTGCCGCAGGTCAACATGTGGACCCACGGCACGTTGGTTACCGCAATGCACGGTCACATGGCTTTCTGGGGCGCATACGCGATGCTCGTGCTCGCGATGATCGCCTACGTGCTTCCCGAGATGACCGGCAAGTCCTTGCACAAGGGCTGGGTTCCGGAATGGGCCTTCTGGTGCACGAACATCGGCATGGTTGGCATGACCGGCGCCTTCGCAGTGATGGGAATCGCGCAGGTCTACCTCGAGCGTAAATCCGGAATGGATTTCTTGGACGTGCAGGAGGCTTTGGAAGTGCACGCGATCGGCCTCGTCAGCGCGGCCTCGCTCTTCGCCTTCGGAGCCGTGCTCTACATCATCAATTTCGTCTCGTACGGCTTTGCCGGCAAGAAGGCGCTTGCGGATGCCGCCGCGCGAAGAGAAGTGACGGTTTGATGCCCATGGATTCCGCACCGCGTCTGCGCCCGATTCGCCGCACGCCGCCCTTCTACCAGGCGGTGGGCGGCGAAATTGCGCTCTTCGAGCAGTGTTGGCGTACGCGGCTGCCCCTGATGCTCAAAGGGCCGACGGGCTGCGGTAAGTCCCGCTTCGTCGAGCACATGGCAGCGCGATTGGATCGGCCGCTGATCACCGTTCCCTGTCACGACGACACCAACGTGGCCGATCTGCTCGGTCGTTGGCTGGTGCGCGGCGGGGACACGATCTGGCATGACGGGCCGGTCGCGCGCGCGGTGCGTGAAGGTGCCATTCTCTATCTCGATGAAGTCGCCGAGGCGCGTCCTGACGTCGTGGTGGCGCTGCATCCCCTCACCGACCACCGGCGTCACCTGCACCTCGACCGTCATGGTGAAGAATTGACCGCGCCCGCGGAGTTCATGCTGGTCGCCAGCTTCAACCCCGGCTATCAGCGTGGATGGAAGGAGTTGAAGCCCAGCACGCGGCAACGCTTCGTCGGCATTTCCTTCGCCTATCCCGCCCCGGATTTGGAGGAGCGCATCCTCATCGGTGAGACCGGGGTGGACGAGACTCTTGCGCGGAGGTTGGTGCGGCTTGCTGGGAAGTTGCGCGCGCTCGAAGAGCTTGGACTCGCCGAGAAGGCGAGCACGCGGCTCCTGGTGGCTGCAGCGCATTTGATCCGCGCCGGAATGACGCCGCGCGAAGCCTGCCACTCCGCCATCTGCGAGCCCTCCAGCGACGAACCCGACGTTCTCGCCGCGTTGCGCGAGGTGGTCGCGCTCGCCTTCTAGTCTGCAAGCCGGCCATGGAGCAGCGCCGCGCTCCGGAGATTCCGATTGACGTTGGAGAATCCCTCTTCGGTGCGCTTTGGCGGCGTTGGCGGCGCCGCCGTGAAGAGCGCGCGCTCGGCCCGCACAGCGCGCGCTACGCGGAGCTGGAGCAGCGTTTGCACGCGGTAGCGCAGGCATTTTCAGGAGGACCGCTCGCCATCCGCCGCGCAGAGGCCGAGGGCGGCGCTGAGCCCGGCATCGTGCTGCTACCCGCGGCGATCGATCTCGCCGATGATCGGCGTGCCAATCAGGACTTCCTGTTTGTGCGCGCAGCAATCTCCGGCGAGCGCTCCAAAAACCCCGGGCGCAATCCAGAAGAAGTTGTGACTGAATTGTGCGCAGCCTCTCCCGGTTTCGCCGAGCGCTACGCAGCGGCCCGCGCGCTGGAACCGGCCGATCCGCCGCTCCTGCTTTGGGGATCCGTGTTGACCGCCGCGGATCAGGCGGCGGCTGCCGCGGCACGCGCGGAGCTTGCCGAGCGCGCAGCGCAGGACGAGTCCGGCGTCGCTCCCGACGCCAGTGAGCGGGAAGCGCCCGCTCGCGATCACGTGCGTCGCATCACGCTGCCCGATGAGGAAGCCAAGCAAGACATGCCGCAACATGCCTTCGAGAAGGTGATGTTCGCGGAGAAGTACGGAGGCGGGGCCCGCCGACTAGACGGAGAGGATGACATGAGTGAGCAGGGGGAATCACTCGATGCCGTGGACCTGCGGGAACTGGTGCGCGGCGGCCCGGAAGTGCATTCCGTCTACCGCGCCGAAGTGGGGGACCCAGGTGAAGTGCCTGATGTCGCCCACGTCGGCCCGCAAGAGCGCGGCATTCCCTACGACGAGTGGGATGCGCGGCTCGGCGCCTATCGCCGCGGTTGGGTCACCGTTTACCCCGCGCAGATTCCGCACGGCGACGCCGCAGCCGGCGCAGAGCTCGCGCGGCTCACTGCCGCTCCCACACGCACCATGCTGCGGCGACTGGAGCGCCACCGCCATCAGCGCCGCTGGTTGGACCAGCAGACGGAGGGCAGCGAGATCGACCTCGCCGGAGTTGTGGATGATTTTGCGCGACGCCGGGCTGGAGAGCCGGAGACCGGCCGCGTCTATTTGCATCGGCCAGTGCTGGATCGAGATCAGGCCACCTTGCTGCTGCTCGACGTCTCGCTCTCCGCGGATTCTTGGGTCGGAGGACGCCGCGTGCTCGACGCCACGCGCGAGGCGGCTTGCGTCATGGGTGAGGCCGCGGAGCGCTTGGGGGATTCCTGGGCCGCACTTGCCTACGCGAGCAACACGCGTCACCTCTGCCGGGTCTGGACCGTCAAAGACTGGGGGGAGCCCTGGGCTCGGGGGCGTGCGCGTCTGCCCGTGCTTCAGCCCCAGGGCTACACCCGCATCGGCCCCGCGCTCCGCCACGGCACCGCGTTGCTCAAGCGTCGGCCCGAGCGTCGGCGTCGGCTATTGATCCTGACGGACGGCAAGCCCACGGATTTCGACCGCTATGAGGGCGCGCATGGCTTGGCGGACGTGCGCATGGCGGTTCGGGAGGCCCGGCGGGCTGGGGTCCAAACCCAGGCCATCGGTTTGGACCCCCGGGCCGCCACCCTGTTGCCTGCCATGTTTGGCGTGGGGGGATGGGAGGTCCCCCGGGGTCTTTCCGCGCTCACGGAAGCCCTGGTGCAGGCCTATGGCGGGAAATCTTGAAGAAGCGGGCGGAATATAGACGATAAAACACTCGACAATTCCGTTAATCGGGGCTACATTCCTGGCGAGGTCTCCCCATGAAAACTTCCATCCGCAACCTGACCCTTCTGGGCGGCGCCGCGATTGCGGCGGTCGCCTACGCTTCCTTCGTCGCCGGGGCGCGCACCAGTGCGCCGGAAGTGGCGTCCAACTCCTTGGAAACGCGCAGTAGCGCGGATCGCGCGCCTTTCCCGCCTGTGGTCGGCGAAGAGAAGGCGATCCTGACTTCTCCGCCGCACGTGCCGCCGCCGATCCAGCGCAACCATCCCACCAAACTGATCGTGGACCTGGAGGTGCGCGAGCAGGTGAAGGAGATCTCCGACGGCGTCCAATACACCTTCTGGACCTTCGGAGGAAGTGTGCCCGGATCTTTCATCCGCACGCGCGTGGGCGACGTTGTGGAGTTCCATCTGTCCAACCACCCGGACAGCAAAATGCCTCACAACATCGACCTACACGCGGTCACGGGTCCGGGCGGAGGCGCAGCCTCATCCTTCACGGCGCCGGGACACACTTCGGTGTTCTCCTTTCAGGTCACCAATCCCGGCCTGTACGTGTACCACTGCGCGACCGCACCCGTGGGCATGCACATCGCCAACGGCATGTACGGGTTGATTCTGGTTGAGCCTGCCAAGGGAATGCCCCCCGTGGATCGCGAGTACTACGTGATGCAAGGCGATTTCTACACCGAGGGCAACTACGGCGAAGCCGGACTCCAACCCTTCAGCATGCAGAAGGCGATTGATGAAGAAGCCACTTACGTGCTCTTCAACGGTAGCGTCGGCTCCTTGGTGGGTGACCGCGCTCTGCCCGCGAAAGTTGGCGACCGTGTGCGGCTCTTCGTCGGCAATGGCGGCCCCAACCTCGTTTCTTCCTTCCACGTGATCGGCGAGATCTTCGACGCGGTCTACGTCGAAGGCGGCGACATGGTCAACCACGACGTGCAAACCACCCTGATTCCGGCGGGCGGCGCGGCGATCGTTGAATACGAACTGGAAGTGCCTGGCACTTACATTTTGGTCGACCACAGCATCTTCCGGACCTTCAACAAGGGATCGCTGGGAATGATGAAGGCCGAAGGTGCAGACGACCTGCTCGTCTACTCCGGCAAGATCGACGATCGGATCTATCTGCCGGAAGGCGGCGCCATCCAGTCGATGCCCACGGCGGCCACTGAGCCCGTTCCTGCCACTCGCACCAAGGAGGATCGCATGCGCATGGGAGCCACCGTGTTCGCCGCAAACTGCCTCGCTTGCCACCAGGCCGACGGAAAGGGCATTCCAGGGGCTTTCCCGCCGCTGGCGAAGTCCGATTACCTGATGGCTGACAAGGCGCGCGCCATCTCCACGGTGGTGAACGGCCTCGAAGGCAAGGTCACGGTCAACGGTGTGGAGTACAATTCGATTATGCCCAAGTTGCTTCTTTCCGATGACGACGTCGCCAACGTGCTGACGTACGTGCGGAACTCTTGGGGCAACCAGAGCGACGCCGTCACGCCCGCCGAAGTTCTGGCGGCGCGCGGCCACTAGTTTTCCTGGATGAATTTTCACTCCGCCGCAATCTTCTCCCTCCTCGCCGTCGCGGCCGCCTCCTGCGGCGGCGAGCAAGGGAGCCCGAGCGCGGCGGAGTCGCCCCTTCAGCAGCCGGCGGCTCCGGCCGAGCCTGTAGTGATCCAGGTCTCACTCCCCGAGGCCGTCCCTGCCGCAGCCGAACTCACGCCTCTGGTGAGTCTGCCCGCCAGCACCTGGCGACCGTTCTATCCGGGCAAGGATGAGCCGCCTCTGCTCGAAGTCGCGGCCTTTCAACTCGAGGAACACGCGGTCACCAACCGCCAGTACTTGGCCTTCGTCAAGGCCAACCCGCAATGGCGTCGCTCCCAGGTGAAGGCGCTTTTCGCGGACGACCAATATCTGGAGCCCTGGACGGACGATCTCGCCTTCCCGCCCGGAGCCGCGGAAGCGCCGGTCACCAACGTTTCCTGGTTTTCCGCGCGCGCCTACGCGCACTGGATCGGGCGTCGTCTGCCAACGCTCGCCGAATGGGAGGCCGCCGCGCGCGCCGGAGAAACTCAAGAGGACGGCACGCTGGAGCCCAGCTTCTCGCGCCGCATTCTCGCGTGGTATGCGCAACCCACCCCGGATGTGCCTGCTCCCGTGCGCAGCGGATACCGCACAGTGCACGGCGTCTTCGACCTGCACGGCTTGGTCTGGGAGTGGGTCGAGGACTACAACACGGCGCTCGTCACCGGCGAATCACGCGGTGACTCCAGTTTGGAGCGCGAGTTGTTCTGCGGCTCCGGTTCGATCGGCTCGGTAGACCCGGGCGACTACGCATCTTTCATGCGCTATGCGCTGCGCAGCAGCCTTGAGGCCGGCTATTGCCTGCGCAACCTGGGCTTCCGCTGCGCGCTCGATCTCAAACCTGAGAAGGAAGAGGTCCCGGACTGTTGCGCCGAGATGGAAGTCACTGGCGGCGACCCGCTTCCGGAAGATTCACTCTGGCGCATCACGGCGCAGTGGCAAGACCAATCCGGCGCCGAGCGCCAGTTGAGTGAGTTCCGCGGGCGGCCGGTGATCACTTCCATGATCTTCACCCACTGCGCCTTCGCCTGCCCGCGCACCATTGCGGACCTGAAGGCGATCGAAGCCGCGTTGCCGCCGGAGTTGCGCGGCGAAGTGGTCTGGG
>CAZCXL010000062.1:0-10564 GCA_964502625.1 uncultured Planctomycetales bacterium
ACGCGCTCTTCCAGGGTCTCGGTCATTCCGTAGAGCATCGTGCAGTTGGTCTTGAAGCCGAAGCGGTGGATCCCGCGCGCCAGCTCGATCCAGCGCTCCGAACCCATTTTCTTCGGGTACAACTCCAGGCGGACCCGTTCGCTGAAGACTTCCGCGCCGCCTCCGGGCATGGAATCTAGGCCGGCTTCCTTGAGATCGGCGAGCACGTCTTCGAGCGGTTTGCCTGCAGTTTTCACGATCTGATCTACTTCGACCATCGTGAAAGCCTTCACCAGAATGTCCGGCCGCGCCGCTTTGGCCGCGCGGCAAATGTCGAGGTAATACTCGTAGGGGAGCGCGGGCCAAACACCGGCCACCATGTGGACCTCGGTGGCTTCAGGATTGGCGGCTCGCAACTGGTCGTGGATCTGCTCCGGCGTGAGGCAATAGGCGCCGTCGTCTCCGGGTCTGCGCTGAAAGGCGCAGAAGGAACAGAACTTGTTGCACCAATTGGTGTAATTGATGTGGATGTTGACGTTGTAAAAAGCGTCGCGGCCCCAATCGCGGCGGCGCACGTGGTTGGCCAGCGCCCCCAAGAGAGGAAGATCGTCGCAGCGCAGCATGGCAAGCGCGTCGGCAGAGCTCAGACGCTCACCCGCGTGAACGCGGCCCGGAAGGCCGGCAAGTCCGCAGGACTTCGCGCGTTGCTCCAGGGATTCGATTGCGAGATCCACGCGCTCATCCTATCCGAGCGCGCTGCGCGTCCAGGAACCGCTGCCGCTAGAATCCCCGCACGAATGGAGATCGGCCTCGAAGATGCAGCACGCCGGCTGGGAGTCTCCGCGGAGACCATCCAGCGCTGGGCGCATCAGGGACGGCTGGGCGTGCTTCGGCCCAGCGGCGAGTTTCGCGTGGGCGAGGAAGAGTTACGCGATTGGGCTAAGGACCAAGGCCTGCGCCTGCATGAGCCGGAAACGGTCAGTGTGCCCGCTGCACAAGAGGCGGCCGCACTGCCGCCGCTCCAAGCGGCACTGCATCGGGGATCGGTGCTCCAAGGGGTTCGCGGCCAAACTCCGGATGAGGTGCTGCGCGCGCTCGTCAGCGCGGCCCCGCTCGCAGACTCGGTGGATCGCGAGTCGCTGCTCGCACAACTAATTGCTCGCGAGTTGATGGCCTCTACGGGGCTGGGCGGTGGAATCGCGCTCCCGCACCCGCGCACTCCATCGAGCGAGTTCGTGCGCGAGCCCCTGATCGTCATCGGACTGCTCGCTCAGCCTGTGCACTGGCGCGCACTCGATGGGCAGCCAGTGAACACGGCGATTCTCTTGGTGAGTCCCACGCCGCAGGCTCACTTGCAGGTGCTTTCGCGTCTGGCCTTTCTGTTACGCGAGCCGCGTTTCACGAAGACTCTGGCGCAAGGCGGGAACGCCGAAGAGATCCAGGCGCTGGCTGCTCTGCTCGAGCCGCCGACGGCATGAGCCCGGCCGCGCTGTTCCGCTCTCGCGGCGCGCGCTCCGAGCCGTGGATTCTGGCCGGACTCGCGATCGTCGTTGGCGTGGCTTCGTCCATGGTGGCGGTGCTGCTGCGTAGCGGCGTGCACGAGTTGTTCCAGGCGCTCGCGCGTTTTCGCGGAGCTTGGTGGGCAGTCTTGCTTCCGGCGGGCGGGGCTCTGCTCGGCGTGTGGATCGTGCGCCTACTGTTCCGAGAATCCCCCGGACACGGCGTGCCGATGGTGCTCGAAGCCGTTTCGCGGCGCGGCGGACACATGCGCAGGCGCTCGATCTTCAGCCGTTTGTTCGGCAGCATGGTGAACGTGGCGAGCGGCGGCTCGGCGGGTCTGGAAGGTCCCACGGTGTTCAGCGCAGCCGCGGTGGGCAGCGTTTTGGGCGCGTCTTTGCGGGTCGGTGAACGACAGCGCGTGCTCTTGCTCGCGTGCGGTGTGGCAGGCGGCATCGGCGCGATCTTCAATGCTCCGCTCACGGGAATGATTTTCGCGATGGAAGTGGTGCTCGCAGAATGGACGCTCGGCGCGGTGTTGCCGATTGCCATCAGCGCGACGGTCGCCACGGAGATCGGGCGGCACGTGTTCGGACGCAGCGGCGCCTTCGCGGGAACCGAGATCCTGACCTGGGGTTCCGCTGACCTTGCCGCATGCGCGGTGCTCGGCGCGCTAGCCGGACTCCTGTCCGTGGCGCTCGTGGGATTGATCTTCCGTGTTGAAGGATTTACGCGCCGGATGGGGCGCATTCGCTGGATGAGTTGGCCCGGCGCCATGGCGGTGGTAGGCGGACTCGGCGTGGGCGCGCTCGGCCTTTGGATGCCGCGCGCGATCGGCGAAGGCTACGACACGGTGAACCTTGCACTCTCGGGACATCTCGAAGGCGGCCTGTTGCTGCTCGCGTTGCTCGGAGTCGCCAAAACGGTGGCTACAACGCTGACCTTGGGTACGGGAGCGCCCGGCGGAATCTTTGCGCCTTCGCTGGTGCTCGGCGCCACCTTGGGCATGCTCTTCGGAGGATTGCTTCACCAATGGTTCCCGAGCGCAGGCTTTGCGCCCGCATCCTTCTTCGCGCTCGCCGCGATGGCCGGCTTCGTGTCCGGAACGATGCAAGCACCGTTCACCGGCATCTTGCTCGCGCTCGAGACCACCGAAGGCTGGCACGGCACTCTGCCGCTGATCCTGGTCGCGGTGCTAGCCACTCTGGTCTCGCGCACTTTCCTGCGCCATTCCTTCTACACGGCGGAATTGGCCGCGCGCGGCGATCTACTGCGGCCGGGCACCGACCGTCGCATCCTGGCCGATCTGCGCGCCAGCGAAATGCTCGACGCCGATCCGATCCGGATCGAGGCCGGCAAGACGCTCGATGACCTGGCGAGAATCCTTCCCAGCACCACGCGCAACCATTTTGCCGTCGTGGACTCCGCTGGCCGGCTGCTCGGCATGCTCGATCTCACGCAGTTGCGTGGCGTCATCTTCGACGATTTCGTGCGCAAGGTGACGCCAGTGGACACCGTCATGGATGCGAGCGTTCCGCGGGTGGGCGCGGGCGAATCGCTGCTGCGCGCCATGGACCTCTTCGAGACTTCCGGAGCGTGGGTGCTGCCCGTGGTGGATGCGGAGGGCAAGTTTTTGGGCACCGTTTCCAAATCCACGCTTTTCGATCGCTATCGCAACGAGTTGATCGTGCAGACCTCCGAGCGCGGTTAGGCTGAGCGCGTGGACCGACGCCGCTGGCGGCATCTCGCGCGCGCATTCGACCGCGACGTGACCGACACTCCGCGCAACGACGCGGCCGGTGTGATCCGCCGCGAGATCCTGCGCGCTGCGGGGCAGCGACGGAACCGAGTGCTGGTGGATCTGGGCTGCGGGCCGGCCACGCTGATCCAGCGGCACGCTGCCGGATTCAGGCGCGCGGTGGGGGTGGACTTCGCCGATCCGGTGATCGCGCTGGCGCGTCGCCGTTGCGCGCGCGTGCCGAACGCGGAGCTGCTGTGCGCCGACGTCGCGCGCGCTGGCGATCTACTGCCGCGCACCGCAGACGTGCTCGCCTGCATGAACGTGATCACTTCCGCGAGCGCCCGCAAGCGCGAGGCTTTGGGTCGCGCGCTGGCGCAAGTCGCGAAGCCGGGTGCGCAGTTGTTGCTGGTGGTGCCTTCACTGGAATCCATGCAGCACGTGCATCACTGCAGCCTGGCGCGCGACTACGAGTCCGAAGCCCCGCCGCGCAGCGGGCTGATCTCGCGTTCCGGAGACTTGCAGAAGTTCTGGAGTGAAGCCGAGCTGCTCACCGTGCTGCAGCGCTGGGGCTTCGGCTTGAAGTCTCTGCACAAAGTGCGGGTGCCGTGGCGCGACGAGGGCGTGGTGCCGGCGGACTTCCGCGGTCTGCCAGGGCCTTGGGATTGGCTGGCGGTGGCGAAGCGCGCGCGTGGCTGAGGCCGCGCGGTAACTCCCCTCAGGGCAGGGTCACCAGGATGTCGCCACCGCCATCCGGGACCCGCAGATCGAGGGTCGCGAGGAAGTTGCGGTCCAGGTCTTCGACACGCAGGAGGTAGGAGCCGGGGGTGAGGGTCACACTCCACTCCCCAAACTGCGTGTGATGCCGTGGAGCGAGCAAGAGTCCTTCAGAATCCAGCAGCCAGAGGATGCGTGCTTGACCGTCCGGGGCCGCTGCGAGAATCCGTACCGCACTTCCCGCAAGCAGTCGGATCTCCCGATCATCATTGCCCTGGTCTCCACGCTCCCACACCACAGCCTGAAGGCCGAAGTTGCCGCCGCCGACAATCCATTGCTGGCGCTGCGCTCCCGTGAGGAGAGATGCCAGACCTTCAGCATCAGTGCTCGAATAGGTTCGCGCTGGGTTCTCCGGGCGGCTCCAACCGTCGGTTTGAAAGAAGTGAATGCGATGCTGGGCGAGCGGCCGGCCGGTGGAATCCACCACTTGCGCGTGAAGTCGTCGCTCTCGCGAAAGGGTGACATCACCGAAATCGAACAGTTCTCCTGGACGCAGGATGACTCCACGATGGAAGCTTGCATACCCTTCGCAGTGAACTTGGAGGTCCAACTCGTCCGGCACTTGCAGCGCGAAGCGGACGCGGCCATCCGGGTCCACCGGACGTTCACCTCCACCCGACCAGTGGGGAGTGAGCCCCACCCGAGCCCGCGGCAACGCAACACCGGTCTCGAAGTCCAGCACGCGTAGCGTGAGGGAACTTAGCCCTGACATCAACTGCGCTTCCTCCAGGCGAATGACTACGCGACTTTCGCCTTCTCGAATCTCCGCAGTACCCAGCAGAAGAGTTCCCAGCCACGCCACCGCAAAGAGCGGAGGGTCGGCAGCCAGATCCAGCGCCCCATCCCAGCTTGGTGGAATCCCGGCATCCCGCAGACTCGCAGAAACGAAGCTGCCGAGCTCATGGAAGGTCGTGCGTACTACGAGTGCGGACTCGTTGCTTGTGACCTGCACTTCACTCGGCAATATCCATGGCCTGTATTCGCGCGCATTCCCCTGTGAGTTCCTGACCATCCAATCGATCAACCGCTCTCCCGTGCTCAACTCGATGCGTACCAACACACGCCAAGCACGTTGGAGACGGAAGGTCTGGCGCTGAAAGTTGGGCTCCGGCCTGAGTCGAATCGGACCTTGCAGCACATTGAATCCACTCACGCGGATCTCGACCTCGTAATGCCCCGGCAGACGATCCTGAAGCATGAAGAAGCTTTGACCCCGACCGACATCCAGCGCCTCTTTTCCACCGTTGCCGTGCATGAGGTACACCGTAGGGTCCGTCAATGGAGTTCCGTTCGCATCCACGATCTCACCCACGAGGCTGACGCGACCATCCGTGTCAGGGGGCGGCGGCTGTGGCTGAGCATGGAGGGTTGGATGCTCTTGCTCCGCCTGCCGCTCGACGTGATGGGGAGTCGTGTCGGTGCTGGGTTGGACGAATGGCCGGGTCGCGCTGGGGTCCGGATGCCTGAGTTCTGCTGGACTCTCAACCTGAGTGGACAGCCGCTTGATGCCAAACCCATAGAAGATGAGCAGGAGAGCAGCCGCTTCTGCCGCGCAGACCAGTTTCCAAGGCTTCATTCGAATTTCACCTCCACGACGAGCGAAGCATCTCCGTCTCGCACTGCGATCGGAGTGCGACTCTGAACCTGCCCTGCCGCATCGGTGATGATCCATGCGTGGGTTCCAGGCGTGAGCCGCAGGGTTCTCGGCAGATTGTCAACTCTCCATCCGCCCAAGGGCGCTACTCCATCCACCAGGATCCACAGTCTTCGATTCATGAAGTCTTCGCCGATAGGCTCGAAGCGTATGGGAACGCCGCCGGACAGCCGCAGTGCAAGGCTGGGAGTGCTGCCATCGCGGAGGTCCAGGTGCGCGCTCGTCGCGGCGAGTGGACTTCCGTCCGCAGGAAGAACAGCGACGGTCAGCAATCCGCTGGTTGTGCTCACGGAAATGCCGCCCTCTGCGTCCGACTTGATGCTCGATACTGTTCGGAAGGAAATCAGAGAATCCTGCTCCTCATCCCAGAGGAACAATTGGGCGTCACTCACTGGCTGGCCGGCTTCATCAACCACGCTACCCGTCACGGCGTTCACGGGTTTGAGCACAAGATCGCCAAGATCGAGGTGTTGACCGGGAGCAAGGAGCACAGTTCGCGTGAGCGAGCTGCCGTTCCTCATGCCGCCCATCAATGTGTAGGAGCCGGGAGGCACCCCCGGCATGAAGTAGATTCCGCTTCCATCCTCGCACCGGACCAACGATCCAGCACTACCGGAGAGCATGTGTACCCATGCGTCGGGCACGGGTTCTCCAGTCACTCCGATCAGCCGCAGACGGATGGAGCCCAGTTCGGCGAGCAGCCGGCTCGGATCCACCACCACCTCCAGCGAGTCTTGACCCACCTCCAGCGCAACCAGGCCAATGGGGCGGTCACGCAGCATGACGTGCAGCAGCATGGGGGGGATCTCTCGAAGCGAAAGGAATCCGTCGGTCGTTGCCGAGGCGCCAGCAACCTCCGTTGCCGGACGCCAGGAACCACAGGCGCTTGCATAGGAACTCCAGAGAGTGGGAGGGAGTACGGGAAGCGACTCGCTTCGACTGGCGTAGAGATAGGGAATGACGAGCGCCACCCAGCGCTCCGGAAGTCGATCCTGGAGCGCGTCTTTGAGGCGGCGTCCATCCGGAGCGATGAACCGAACCGCGAGGATTGCCGATTTGACGAGTGTGATGACGTGCTGCTGCTCAGTAGGTGTCGCCGGCAAGGTCAGAGTCTCGACGTAGTCCAGGCAGCCTTCTGCAGTCACGCGGATCTCCAGCTCGCCGGGATGCAGATCGAGGAAGGCGGAAACCCCTGAGTGACAGTATCCACTTTGGGTTGCGAGACCCGGCTGGCGCAGCCGGACGCTGGCCGTCGCTGGCTTGCCGCTCGGGTACTGGATGTGGACGAGCAGAGCGAGCTCTCCTTTGTCCTGCTTCGGGACTGCAGCGTTCGCGCGTTGCGGCTGTGGCGCTTCCGCATCACTCAATTCTGCCGGTAGGGGAGAAGCCGATTGCGCAATCGCGAGAGAATGCGAAGGCGGTCCGCCGTGCGGGTTCCGCTGCAGAAAAATGACGGTCAGCACCAGGGCGATTCCCAGTCCGAGCGCCAGCACTCTCCAGGGATCCCGCATCACTCTGGATTCTAGACGCCGCTGCGCCGCGGTTTCCTTCCCAATTCTGGCTTACTCGTGCCGCAGGGCGTCCACCGGATCGAGCCCGGCGGCGCGCCAGGCCGGATAGAGGCCGAAAAGCAGCCCGATCGCCACCGAGATGCCGAAGGCCAGAATCGGCCCCTCCGGACGCACGATCGTGCGCATGTCCGCGTAGCGCTCCACGAGTTGCGGAATCGCCAGGCCGAGCGCCATGCCGGCGAGGCCGCCGCCGACCGCCAGCACCACGCATTCGACCAGGAACTGGAGAATGATGTGGCGTTTCTTGGCGCCGAGCGCGCGGCGGATGCCGATTTCCCGCGTGCGCTCGGTCACTGTGGCGAGCATCACGTTCATGATTCCGATGCCGCCCACCAACAGGCTGATGCCCGCGATGCTGCCGAGCACGATGTTGAAGATGCGCTTGGTCTCTTCGGCCTTCGCCAGCAGCTCGAGCGGCACCACCACCTCGTAGTCACGCTGCGTGTGGTTGCGTGAAAGCATTTCCCGCGCAGCGGAGGCGACCAGCGGCACGGCTTCGGGCGAAGACACTTCCAGCACGATTTCGTGGAGCTCCACCTGCTCCATCTCGCGCGAGCCGCTGCGGATCTTGACCTGCATCTCGCCGAACCAGCGCGTGCCCGTGGACAGCGGCACGAAGACCTCGCCCGTGACTTCAGAGCCTGCGGCCGGCTGATCTCCGCCGATCGGAACCCGCGGCAGCAGCACGCCCACCACGATGAAATAATCCGCGCCGATTCTGACTTCCGCGCCGAGCACGGAATCGAAGGGCGCAAGCCAGCGCGCCACTTCGTAGCCCAGCACGCAGACGTTGCTGACGTTCGCCTCGTCGTTCGAGGTGATGAAGCGGCCTTCCGAGATGATGCGCCCGGTGACTGCGATCCACTCCGGAACCGTCGCCAGAATCCGCGGATTCATGGCGCGCTCGCCCATACGGACCTCTTGCTGGAGTTGGCGTACCGGAATCGCGCGCGAAACCCAGGGGAACGTGGCCTCGGCGCGCCGCAAATCGGATTGAGTCAGTCCGTAGGTCAGCACACGAGATGCCTGACCACTGGCGACTTCGTCCGGAGGCTTCACCGAGCGCAAGATCACGTTCTGGCTGCCGAGTTCGCGAATCTGCTCTTGCGCTTCTTCGCTGGCGCCTTCACCGATGGCCAGCATCGCGATCACGCTGCTCACGCCGAACAGCACGCCCAGGGTCGTGAGCAGGCTGCGCAATTTGTGCAGCATCAGGCTCTTGAAGCCGAGGCGCACCGTGCGAACGAAAGCCGAGAAGTTCATAGCGGCTTGTCTCCGCGATCAATCGTCTGCACCTTGCCGTCTTTCAGTCGCAAGATCTTCTGGGCGCGGCGCGCAACCGCGGGCTCGTGCGTGACCAGCAGAATGGTCTTGCCTTCCGCATGCAGCTCGTCAATCAGCGCAAGGATTTCTCCGGCAGTGGTGGAGTCGAGGTTGCCCGTGGCTTCGTCGGCGAGCAGGATCGGCGGGTCGTTGATCAGCGCGCGCGCAATCGCCACGCGCTGCTGTTGACCGCCGGACAACTCCGTGGGTCGGTGATCGAATCGTCCGCTCAGCCCCACGCGGGCGGCCAGCATGCGCGCGCGCTCTTCCGCGTGCGGCGGCTGATGATCGCGGTAAAACACCGGCACCAAGATGTTCTCCAGGACGTTGAGCTGCGGAATCAGGTTGAAAGATTGGAAGACGAAGCCGATCCGCGCGCCGCGCAACTCACTCAAGCCGTCGTCGTCCAATTCGGACACTGCGGTGCCGTCCACGCGATAGATGCCGGCGGTGGGACGGTCAATGCAGCCGAGCACGTTCAGCAGCGTGGATTTTCCGCTGCCCGAAGTGCCCACGATCGACCAGAACTCGCCGGCGCCAAAGGCAACGCTGACGCCATCCAAAGCGCGCACCTCGTTGTTGCCCATGCGGTACACCCGTTGGACGTCAATCAACTCGGCGACCGGTTCGCGGCTGCCAGCGACGCGCTGGGTCTCAGCGTCCGCCTGCATTTCCAGTTCCGTGCTCTCTGCCCGGGGTGCCGTCCGTGCGCGGCGGCAGATTGCCGCTGGGCGGACCGCCGGTGGGTGTTCCCGCGGGAACACCGGGCGGCAGCATCTCTGCAGACGGCATCTCGCTTTCCGGTTCCGGCTCCGGCTTGAAGCCTGCGGGTGGATGCATGGCCACAGTCTCACCTTCCGCAAGGCCTTCCGTGATCTCCACCCACGCTTCGTTGCTCGCGCCAATGGTGACCGTGCGCTCTTTCCCGTCCACGAAGCAAACCGTGCGACCGCCGGTGCGGTGGACCGCTTGCACCGGCACGGTGAGCGCATTTTCAATCGTCGAGACCAAGATCTCCACGCTGCACGACATGCCGGGCTTGGCCTCCGTGGTGGAGTCGCGCATCAAGATTGAGGTTTTGAATTGGCGCAGGTTCGGATTGCTCCACATCGAGCCGCTATCCGGCACCAGCGCCACGAACTGCACGTCGCCCGAGAACTCCTTGCCCGGCAGAGCACTCACTTTGATCTTCGCCGACATGCCGGATTGCACCTTGCGCACCACGGATTCGTGCAGACTGACTTCGGCGATCATGCCGCCGGCTTGCGGGATGGCCAGGATCTCCTGTCGCTCCTGCACTTCGGTGCCCTTTTGAATCATGTCGCTCTGACGGCCCCAGTTGCCTTCCGTGCGCTTGTAGACCACGTACCCCGCGACCGGGGCGAGAATCGTCGCCTTCTCGATCTGGTCGATGTACTTGGTGAATTTTTCGCGTTCCAACTCGTGCTTGGCGCGACTGGTGCGCACGTCGGCCTCGATGTCCACGAGGCGCGCTGCCGCCTGCAGTTGCACGCGCTCCAGCTCGCGGGTGGCTTCCTGCACCGCTGACTCCAGGCGCGTCTTCTCCTTCGGGAAGTCGAACCTCTGGAGGAGTTCCTTGCTGCGCACCGCTTGGTCATAGCGGATCTCCGCGCGCTTGTGCGCCAGTTGGTCGGTCTCCAGCTCGGTGCGGGTGATGAACTCCTCGATCGCCAGGTCCTGGGAAAAGGTAAGGCGATCGCGTGCTTGCGCCAATTCCTGCTCGGCTTGAATGATGGCTTCCTCAGCGACTTGGAGTTGGTTCGGCCAGTCACCCTGGATGTATTTCTCCAAATCGGTCTTGGCGAAGTTCAACTTCTGCTCCGCCTGCGCGATGTCGCTGGCGTTCTGGCTCTTCTGAATCGCGAGCTTCTGCTCTGCCGTGGTCCGGGAGGCCTGCGCGTTCTGTACGGCAATGTCTTGCGCGACCTTGCGCTCCAGCAGATTGGCCACGTCGAGCTGCAAGATCACGTCACCCGCGTTCACGAATCTGCCTTCTTCCAAGAG
>CAZCXL010000063.1:0-10561 GCA_964502625.1 uncultured Planctomycetales bacterium
GATTGGACCGTGGCCGCTGAGTTCTTCAACAACCTCCGCGCTGCGGACGGTCAAGAGGACACCGGCTACTCCGTGGGCACTGCGGTGGCCACGCCGGTTGGCAAGTTCTACCTCGATTACATCACGATGGGCCAAGACGCGAACTTCAGCGCGTGGGCGCAGGATGACTTCCTGCTGAACTCCAACGCGGTGAACACCGTGGTCGGCTGGAAGAAGCCGCTTACCAAGCGGATCAACCTGCACGTGTGGCTCATGGCCTCTGAGGCCGATGACCCGTCGCTCGGCGGCCCGGACGACATGGTTTACCGCTTCCGCACCGACCTCGACGTCACCCTCTTCTAAAGGGATCGGCTCCGAGCCCCGCGCAGCCCATGGGTTGCGTGGGGCTCACTCTTTTTCAGCCGAACATCTCAGTCCAGTATCCCTCGAAATGGCCGAGCCCGATGCGCTCTGCGCCGCCGAGCATGTTCTTGTGGTGCCCCGGACTGTGCCACCAGGCCATGATTGCGGAGACAGGGGTATTCATTCCCATGGCGATGTTCTCTGCGCCTGCGCTGGTGCCGAAACGGGCCGCGCGATCACCCGGAGTCTTCTTGCCCTCCACGGGAGATTCATGGGCGAAGAAATCCAATTCTTTCATGTCCTTGCTGTGATCCCGCCCGGCGTCGCACAGTTTCGGATCCACACGCTGCGCGTGCAGGCCCAGTTGAATGCGAATCAGATTGTGAAAGAGGATGCCCTCGTATTCGTCGCGGTGAATCGCCTCTCGGAGCTCCAGATTCTGGAGCAACGCCGCCCGATCGCGCTCGCTCATGGGCGTCGCGAGTACGCACTGCCACTCCTCCTCGGCGTCGAGCGCGTCTTGCCAAGGATCGGGATCCTGAGGCGCCGCTTTCTTTGCACCGGCTCCTTCGCCTGCGGCGGCCTCGTCGAGGCGGATCCAACCTTCCGCAGCGAGTTTCCACAGCGCGTACCAGTCACGAACGGCGTCGAGCGCCGTGATCAACGCCGTGCGCTCAGCGTCGAGGTCGGGGTCGCGTTCCAAGGCTTGTTCGCGGCTGAGCAAGAGCAGAACACCGAGCCGCTCGAGTTGCGGGTCAATCTCTTCCACGATGTGGCTCTTTTCGAGTGGATCGCGCGCGCTCACCGCCCGCGCCTCCGCGCGCAGGCGTTCAATCTCCGCGTCGGCCTGTTTTTCGCGGCGCGCCAGCACGGCTGTGGGCGCGCTCTTCACGAAGTGCTTCAGATAGCGTTCGCGGGCCTTCTGCCAGCGTTCACCGTCGGCCCCCAATCGATCGATGGCATAGCGCACCGCTTGTTTGGCGCCGTCGGCGCCGTGGTGGGTGATGAGCCCATCCACGGCTTCCTCGCGCTGCCACCACAGCGCATCCGGGTCTCGCAGGCGCCGCAAGAGTTCGCCCACCGTCGGCGGAGCCGGTTCAGTACCCGTGGGTTCCTGCGATTCCGAGTCCGCCGGCAGGCCCGCCGACCAAGCGGCGCAGGCCAGCACGAGCAGAGGGAGAGCGCGGAGCATCCTTCGTCCAAGATACTCTGGAGTCATGGCGCAGACCCTGATGCCGCTCGTCGGCTACTTCGCGTTCTTCGTTCTGCTCCACGTGTTGGCGCTCGCGCGGTTGGAGCCGGTCTTCCCGCGCGCGTTCAAACTCTCTCGCGCCGCGGCCGCCGTGGTGTTAACCGGGATCGGCCTTGCGGCCCTCGTGGACGCAGCGCCGCAGTGGGAACAGGCATTCCTCTATGAGCACGCGCCGGGTGACTGGATGCGCCAGGGCGCGCTGATCGTCTACGGTCACTTGCTCGCGGACTTTCTTTGGATGTGGGTGGGCCTGCGTAAGTTCCAAGTGCAGCCGCGCCGGGATCTCATCATTCATCATCTCCTCGGCATGGTGGGATTCGGCGCGGCGCTCTGGCTGCACGTCGGCTACGCCTTGGCCCTGATCACGATGATCACTGAGCTCTTGCCCGTGACCACCGGCATTGACGCGTGGAGCAAGCGGATTGCCGCGCCGGCCCTGACCGCCGCCGCCTGCCGTGCCCGCTTGCACGTGCTCGCGTGGTTGCGCATTCCGCTTTGGACCGCCCTCCTGGCAATGGTGTTGCACGTCCTCATAAGAGGAACGCCGGGAGCATTGCTCCCGGCGTTCACCATCGCTGCCTGCGGTCTTGCGTGCCTGGTGGCGTTGGATGCCTATTGGCTGCGCAAGTGTCTGCAGGACGTCGATTTCTACTAAGACCTAGAGTTGCACCACGTTGGTCGGCGTGCAGGTTGCGAGGTCCACCGCTTGGAGGTAGCGTCCGCACAAGCCGGCGGGCAAGTTGCCGGAGATGCTGACCGAGCCGCCGCCGTTCGCCGTCAGAATGGCGATCAAGCTCGGCGTGGCGGCGAGTCCCAGCACAGTGCCGCCGCAGGGGCCACCCGGAATGACGAAGGATCCGGTGCCAGCACTGAGCGCGATCGCAACGCGACCGCCCGGAGTGGCGCCAGTGACGCTGGCCGTGGACGCACCCGGGCAGGAGCCGGAGAGACTCAACGCGGGGCCGCCTGCGCCGCCGAACTCATGGTTGTCGATGATCGTGCTCCAGGGCCAGACTTGGCTCTGGATCGTCACCTTGCCGATGTTCGCTGCGGCGTAGGTGAAGTTCGTGCCGCTGGCGTTCGGCACCGAAATCGCACCCGAGGTGTAGATCGGCAAACCCGAAGATGCGTCGTAGACCGTGACGACGGTGCTGTCCGCGTAACCGTTGAAGGCGAGCAGATCCACCGACATGGAACTGACGGGTGAGTCGTAGATGAGATCCAGCCGACCGTCGCCGGAGTTCGACAGCAGAGCTTGACTGGCGGCGCCGTAGTAACCGGCACCATCCCATTGAAGCTGAACGCTGCTGGAGTAAGTGCAGCCGTCAAGGACGAGACCAGGGCCTTGGCTGTTGGCAATGGAGTTCTCGTCCAGGGAACTCACGTTGAGGTTGACGGCGCCCGAGCCGAGACCTGCGAAGGTTTCAAAAGTCTCGAGGGTGGTTTGAGCGGAGGCAGCACTAGCCAAAAGGCCGACGGCTGCGAGAGAGAGGAGAGTGTGGGAGCGAATCATGGGGTGAAGGAGAGGAGGAAAGGAGTTGGGGAAGCCGCGAGAGGCCTTCCCCCCGAAAATACCATGAAATTACGGTTCTGCGAGCGGATTCCAGGAACTGCCGGCCACGGCGGGAGCCTTGCCGGATCAGCGGCCAGGTCCTGGCACTGCAAACCGGGTCGCGGCAGGCCGGATCGGTTGGCCGTCCCGGACTGCCGGAGATGTCCGTTGAGCACCCAGGCGGCGCCTGCACCCCCCCCGTCACCAGTCGCTCCTTCGGGTGATGCTGCCTTCGATTTATTGCACTGTGAAGCGCGCACCACGCGAGGCGGCGTAGCCTCCCGGCGCGGCCGGATCGGCGACGAACACCTGCACGAAGGCGTCGATCCCGATGATTGCCGGGTTTGCGGGGAGCGGCGCATGGAAGGTTCCATATCCTTGACCCGCGAGGCCGACTGCTCCGCCGAGAGTGCTCGAGAGGATGCGAAAGGCCGGAAGGCCGACGTTCATCGGAATGCCGTTGGCCGGCGTGCCGTTGCCCTGAGTGCGCGAGATGGCGAGCCACACATTTGCGCCGCCGCGCGCGTTGCGCACGCCGACCTTCATCTCGCCACCGCTGAGCGCGGGCACTCCGGCGATTGGCGTGGGAGCGAGTCCGCCCGTGCCATTGGACTGCGGACCATAGAGGTTCGAACCCGACGGCACGCGTTGCCCGTAGAGGGTCGGCCGATCGAAGGGCGGCAGGCCTGCGGCGACGCGCGGATCCGTGAGCGCATTGCCCACGAAGTCGAAGATCTGCGGGATGTTGATGCCCGGCTGGCCGGCGAGCGGGATGAGCAGCGGATCCAGGTTGTTCCGGAAGGCACCGCCGCCGTTCACGTAGATCGTGTCCACGCCACCCGGGCCGGGGCCGTTGTCGAGCTGGGTTTCCGAACCATTGTGGAAGAAGCGCGGACGCAAGCCGGCGTCACGCAGCGACGGGGTCTTGAACTTGCCGCGGTCTGCGAAGACTCCGGTCACACTCTGACGTCCGTTGTCTTCGGTGTCCGGGCGCAGTCCGAGGTTGTGGAATTTGTTGTCGCTGAACAGCGGCGGCGTGTGGCAGTTCGCGCAGCGGGCGGGACCATTGAATTGGTTCCAGCCGGCGACCTGGTTCTGGGTCATCGCGTTCTGTTGTCCGGCGATGAAGCGATCCCAGGGAGTCTGATCCGGCACCAGCGTGCGCTCGTAGGAGGCAATCGCGAAGGCGATGCGCTCCGCGGTGATCACCGCATCGCCGAAGGCTGCGGTGAATAGGGAAGGATAGTTCGGATGGCTCGCGATCTGCGCCGCAGCGTCCGCGGGCTGGTTGGTGGCGAGCGCCCACGGGCGCGCGGTGGCGAGCTTGGTCGTGAGTTGCCCCCAATTGCGGGCTTCATGCGCCATCTCAATGTCGTTCAATGGCGGGCCGACGATCTGGCTCTCCAGTGCGCCGCCGGTCGGAATGCTGACCGCGAGCGTCTCCGGGTTCACGAATGTGTCGGAGGCGCGCCCGTCCCAGAAAGCTTCGGGTGCGTAGAGCGCGGCGACGATCTCAGGCGCGTGCCTTCCGGTGACCTGCGTCAGCAGGTTGAACACCGGATCCGGCGCGTAGTCGCTGGACGGATCCTGGCGTATCACGCCGGGGCTACCAAAGATGTCATCGGCCGTCGGCATCAGGCCGTCCGGCCCTGGGTTCACCGCCGTGCGCAAATCGCTGAAGCCGGCCTGCGGCGCGTGGCAACTTCCGCAGGCGACGGTGTTGTCGCTCGAGAGCTGCTCCTCCCAGAACAGGATCTTGCCGAGCAGAATCTTGTCCAGGGTCGGCAAGTTCTCCGGCGGGGCCAGCGGAGGCGGGAGCGGTCCGCCGCCCTGCGGTCGGGCCAGAGTGAGGGCGGCGGCTGTGGTTGCCGCGGCCGCGCAGAGGATCAGGGTTTTGAACGCGCGCATCGGAAGAACTGACCTCAGAAACCCCGTCCTTGAAGCCAGGTTCCGCGGAATGGGGGCTTCAGCGGCCCGTCATTCCGCAAGCACCCGGTCGAGATCAGCGGCAATCCGGGCAAGACGCTCCCGTCCGCCGCCATTGACCTCGGCCGTGAACCATCCGGCGTAGCCGTGCGCCCGCAAGGCAGCCGTGACTGCGGGCCAATCGCAATCGCCGTCGTGAATCTCGACGTCGAAGCCTTTCCAAAGGCCCTCGTCGTTCATTTTCTTGCGGCTGTATCCCTTGACGTCCACTTTGAGGATGCGCGGCCCCAGCGCCTCGATCCAATGTTCCGGCCACCCGTAGCGCAGCACGTTGCCGACGTCGAAATAGGCGCCGACCGACTTACTGCCGAAGGAGTCCACCCAGCGCGCCGCTTCGGTGGGTGAGAGCAAGAAGTTGTTCCAAACGTTCTCGAAAGCGATGGCCACGCCGAGCTCCTCCGCGAGCGGCACGAATCGCGCGATCTCGTGATGCGCGCGCTCCCATGCTTGCATGTAGGAGACTTGTTTGTTGACCAAGGCGGGCACCACCAACACCGTGCTCGCGCCGTAAGCCTTCGCGTCGCGGAGCGCGGTCTCCAGCGCCTTTGCGCCTTCGGCCCGCACCGCCGCGTCCGGACTGGAAAACGGCTGGCTCCAGTGCGCCGAGTCCACGACGCCGTGAATCGGCAGGCCGGAAGCTTCTTTCGCGGCCAGGACTTCGTCGAGTTTCAGATCGCTCGGACTGTCGAGCTCCACTCCGTCATAGCCCAAGTCGCGCAACAGCTGAAA
This sequence comes from uncultured Planctomycetales bacterium, assembly GCA_964502625.1. Classification (GTDB taxonomy): domain Bacteria; phylum Planctomycetota; class UBA1135; order UBA1135; family UBA1135; genus JAQBVK01. The sequence continues at coordinate 5,862 of CAZCXL010000063.1, forward strand.
CTTTTCGGTGAGGGTGGCGCCATCGCCAACCATGCCGATCTTCACGGCCTTCCGGAAGCCGTGCGGTCCGGGGCCCGCAGTGAGCGGAATGCGGGGTAGGGCGGCTGCGGCTCCAAGAGCGCCGAGGCCAGTCAGGAAGGTGCGCCGTTGCATGGGGTTGTAGTCTGGAGTCGCGGAGACTCCCATGCTCAACCTTCTGCTCGCGGCCACTCTTGGTCTCGTCCTCCCGGTCCAATCCACCACGGCCCGAGTTGCCGTGGACGTTCGTCCGGGCTCGCCGGAAGAACGCGCGCTCGAGGCCGCGGGTTTCGCCATGGATCACGGGAGCAACGGAAACTACACCGGAAATCCTGCGCACGGCGGAGGCTACGTTGAAATTTTCGCGGCCGACGAAGAACTCCCGCGGCTGGACGCCCTCGGATTTCGTTATCGCGTGATTGATCGCGGCCGTCCATTGCGCGAGCGATTGATGGGCGACATTGACGCGCGCTATTACGAGGTAGCGGAAATCAATCAGGCCTTGCTCGACTTCCAGACCCAGCACCCGACCCGCGCCCTTCGCGTGGATCTGAACGCGGCCTTCGGCGGTCCGCTGACGCACAACGGGCGCCGCATCTACGCGCTGAAGATCGGCGACAACGTCACGAGCGATGAAGACGAGCCGAACGTGGTGTACGTCGGCAACCACCACGCGCGCGAGATCGCCACGCCCGCGCACATGATTGCTTGGGCGAATGAACTCCTCACCAAGTATGCGAGTGATCCGCAGATCAAGGCCTGGGTAGATACGCACGAGATCTGGGTGATCCCAACCATGAACCCGGACGGCCTCGAACACGTATGGACGGTGGATGACTACTGGCGTAAGAATCGCCGCAACAATGGTGGCGGCGTCTACGGCGTGGATCTGAACCGCAACTACCCCTTCAAGTGGGCGGCGTGTGGCAGCTTCTCCACGAATCCGACTTCAGAGACCTACTGCGGCCCTTCCGCCGCAAGCGAGCCGGAAACCCAAACCTACATGGCGTTCGCGCGCGCGCGGCGCCCAAACAAGGTCATCGACGTGCACCAGTCGGGCCAGGAGGTGCTGTTCCCCTACACCTGCGCCAGCATGCCGGTCCAGGCTTCGGACAAGGTCGCAGAGGTGAGCACTCTGCTCGCGAACGCCGCGAGTTACGTGCCGGTGTTGGCCAGCGCGGGCGGCGAAGAATTCGAATGGGCCTTCCATGAGATTGGCGCGCTCGCCTTTTTGTTGGAGTTGCAAACCAGTTTCTATCCGACATGGACCGAGTACCTCGCCGAGTTCACGCGTGTGCTGCCTGCATATCGTGCGATGCTCGGCGTGGCAATGCCGCTCAACGGTCACGTGCGCGACGCCGAAACCGGATTGCCCATTCCAGCCGCGTCGCTGGTGACCAACGGAGTCAACTGGAGCAACGGTGAGACGCGCGCAAGCGGCGGCACCTCCGGACGCTGGGCGCTGTGGCTCCGCAATGGTGCGTACACCACGACGGTGAGCGCTGCGGGCTACGAGTCTGCGGTCTTCACCGCCAACGCTAGCGGCGCGGGCGCCGGCACTCTGGTGGACGTGTATCTCCCGCGATCGAATGAGCCGCACCTCGTGCTCGAAGGGATCCCGGCCGTGGGCAGCCTGATTCGCTTCCGCACGCAAGGTGCGACGACCTTCGCTGGCGGAACTTCGGCAGTGCGGCTCTCTCGCAACGGGGGCGGCCCCTTCGTGCCGGGCTACGGCATCGGCGGAGGATTCACCGTACCCCTCAGCTATGACGGCGCGACTCTCTGGTGTGAGAGCCATCCGGCGCAAATGCTGCAGTCCATCTCCGGCGGCGGCATCGCGAATACGGCGTGGCTGCGCGTTCCCTCGAGCGCAGCGGGCAGCACGGTGTGGGCGGCCACCATCATCAGCGTTGCTGCGACTCCCGCCGACGTGAGCCCGGCACTATCATTTTCGATTCAGTGATCTGGGCCCTGACTCTCGGCCTGCTGCTCCAGCAGCAGGAACCCGCTGCCGCGGAGCCGTGGCGCGTGTTGCGTCCGCATGCTCTGCGCGCATCCTCCGGAGCGGAATTGCACCTGCGTGAAGATGGATCCATCCTCGCCAAGGGCGCATCGGCTCCCACCGACGTCTACGAGCTCGAGATCACAGCCGAATCCTCGGGCGTGGTCGCCTTGCGCCTCGAAGCTTTGCCTGACCTCTCGTTGCCGTTGTCGGGCGCAGCGCGTTCGGCAAATTCGAATCTTTGCATCACCGAAATCGAGCTGCTGGTCTCGTCTCCGAACAGCCGCAAGAAGCCGCAGGCCGTGAACTTCCGCGGAGTCCACCAGACTCGTGGCGATCGCGGGACGGGGCGGAGATTGGTGGACGGCAATCGCTCCTCCTATTGGGTGGTGCACGGAACGGCCGGCGAACCGAGCATCGTGGTGCTGCTCACGGAGACGCCCGTCACTCTGGACAAGGGCGCAACCCTGACGGTGCGCATTCGCCAGGAGTCTCCCTACACCGATCACGCGCTTGGCCGATTCCGTTTGGCCATCACCGAAGATCTTGCCGCGGCTGATGCCTATGCGCCGCTACTCGACCCGCTCGCCATGCGCGCGGACCAGGCGACTTGGAAGGGCATCCAGTTCTTGATGCAGCGCCAGCATCCGGACGGCACGTGGTTCCACGCGCTCGAGCCGCATCATGCTTCCGGCATGACCTCACTTTGCGCCTATGCGCTATTCAAGGCGGGCATGCCGCGCGCGCACGCAGACTTTCAGCTCGCGCTCGCCTATCTAGAAACGCATCCGCCGCAATACACCTACGACGCGGCCTTGCGCATCATGCTTTACACCTCACTCGATTCGGAGCGGTGGCGCAGCCAAATTGAAGCGGCCGCAGAAATTCTGCTCTACACGCCGGACAATTACTTCACCTACGTCTACGCCGGCGGCCAGGCCAGCGGCGGCGACCTCTCCAATCACCAGTTTGCAACGGTCGCATTGCACGCTCTGGATGATCACGGCTTCAAGTTGGATCGCAAACTCTGGGAGCGGATCGCCGGGCGCATCGTCGCCAACCAGAATCCCGATGGTTCCTTCGGCTACTACCCGGGCAGCGGCTCCACGCCCACCATGTCTTTGGCTGGGCTCTCGGTTCTTGCCTCTTGCCGCAATGCCTATGAGCGCTCCGGTGCTCCGCGCAAGGATCTCGAAGTGCTGCGCCGCGCGCTGGAGAAAGGGGTCGCCTACTGCGGAAAAAACTGGTTGCTTGACCAGCCGCGCAATGTCGGGCCGCTCGATCGCTGGTTTCTCTACGCCTGCTACGGGATGGAACGTGCCGCTGCACTCGTGGGCACCGACGTCTTCGGCGAGCACGATTGGTACGCGGAAGTCGGAACCGAAATCTGCGATCTCCAGAACGGAGACGGCTCCTGGACGGATCCGTGGGGCGAGAACGAGATGAACACCGCCTTTGCGTTGCTCACTTTGGCGCGCGCCACAGCCGCCACCGGCTTACCTTCGATCACCGCGCGCTTCTCGCCGCGTTGGTCGAACGCGGGGACTGGTGCCGAGTTCGCGTTGACTGCGGTGGGCGCCCCGGAAGCGCAGGTTTTTCTCGCCGGCTTCGGCAAGAAAATAGTGGAAGATTTCGCCTGGGATGGCGAGGCGCGCCCGCGCATTCTGCAAGTGCAGTGGCTGCTGAATGGAGTTCCCGTCGGCGAGCCCGTGGCGGCCACGACCGACCCCGCCGCTGCCGCGCGTGGACTGGCCATGCCGCGATTCCCTGCGGACATCTCCTTGCCCGGCAATGGTGATTACGAGCTTTGCGCCGTGGCCTCCATGATTCCTCCTGGCCTCGGCTTGGCGGAGGCAGAGGAAATCCGCAGCGCGCCGTTGCGTCTGGAAGTGCGCGGTCTGCTGGATCCCAAGATGCAGGCTGAAATGGCCAGCATGCGCGGTGAGGCCTGGGTCGTCGCGCCCGAGTTCCGCGAGTTGAAGTCGAGCAGCCACTTCAACGACGGCCAGACGGGCCCGCAGCTTGCCTTCGACCGCGCGCAGAGTACGCGTTGGTGCTGCGCCACCGGCGACGCAGAGCCGTGGATCCGCGCAGAGTGGAAGCGAGGTGTCGCCGTGAAGGCGCTTCGCCTCCTGCCGGTCTTGCATTCCGCCCATCTCGCCGACGGGACCGGCTTTGACTGCCCGCGTCAAGTGCTGCTCATTCTCAACGACAAGGAAGAGCATCGCCTGGAGTTCACTCCGGCCGACGTGGTCTCGGGCATCACCGTGACGCTGGAGCGCAAGATGAATCTGCGGAGCGTGGAGATCCGCATCCTCAAGCGCGACCCGGGCTCAGAGCAACCCGGCCTAGCCGGCTGGCGAGAAATCCAGTTCTTCGCGCCCTGAGGCGAGGCTCAAGGAATCGGCAGCATGCGCGTGCTCGCCTGATCCAGCGGGCGTTGCGCTCCGATCGCTTGCATCCAGGCGCGCAGATGCTCGCGCATTCGCGAGAACACTTCCGGCTGCTCAGCGAGTAGGTCATGCTCTTCGCCTAGGTCCGATGAGAGGTCGTAGAGCTCCCAGCGCGCGCTCTCGTAGAGACGAATCAGTTTCCAGTCGCCCTCGCGCCAGGCAGTGAACGGCTCAAGGCCGGGGCCTTGCGGCCCCCACTTGTGAGGGTAGTGCCAGACCAACGGCCG
>CAZCXL010000064.1:0-10519 GCA_964502625.1 uncultured Planctomycetales bacterium
CGCGTCCAGAACAAGAGCCTGAATTTCATCGTCCGAGTCGCGGGAGCGGACGCTTTTGGACGGGACGTGAGTCTCGCGGTGGTGCCGGTGCCGCGATCTCTTCCACGCGTCATCGCGCTTCCCAAGGAAGTGAGCGGGGTAGGTGGCGATTTCGTGCTGCTTTCTGCGCTGGTGCGCGCGCACATGAGTTTGCTGCTGCCTGGATTGGAGCTCGAGAGCATTCATGCCTTTCGCGTGACGCGCAACAGCGACATCGAAGTGGATGAGGAAGAGGTGGACAATCTGCTCAAGGCGCTGGCCGGACAATTGAGCCGGCGCCGATTCTTGTTTCCGGTGCGCTTGGAAGTGGCGGAGGGCACGCCGCCTGAACTCGAGCAATATTTGCTCGACAATTTCGAACTCGAAGCCCAGGACTTGTATCGCGTGCGCGAGCCTTTGAACCTGCACCGGCTCGTGGCCTTGGTGGAGCGCGTGCCACGCGCAGATCTGAAATTTCGCGCCTTCGCGGCTGGCGTGCCCACGGCGCTGCGCGAGGGCGAGGATCTCTTCGCAGCGGTGCGCAAGGCGGATCGTTTGCTGCATCATCCCTACGAAAGTTTCGATCCCGTGGTGCGGATGCTGGAGCAAGCTGCGGCGGATCCCGCAGTGCTCGCGATCAAGATTGCTCTCTATCGAGTGGGCGCCGATTCGCCCGTGGTGGCGGCGCTGGCGCGCGCGGCGCGAGCGCGCAAGGAAGTCACCGCCGTGGTGGAACTCCGCGCGCGATTTGATGAAGAGGCGAACATCGATCTCGCGAATCTTCTGCAAGAGGCCGGCGCGAGCGTGGTGTATGGCGTGGTGGGCTATAAAATGCACGCCAAGATGCTGTTGATCGTGCGCCGCGAGAGCAAGCGGCTACGTCGCTACGTGCATTTGGGCACGGGCAATTACCACATCGGCACCGCGCGCGCATACACGGATCTGGGCCTGCTGACCGCCGACCCGGAGATCTGCGAGGACGTGCATCATCTGTTTTTGCAGATCACTGGGCTGGGCCGCGCGCCGAAACTCCACAAACTGGTGCAGTCCCCGATGAGCCTCTATGCGCGGCTGATCGATTGGATTGAATTCGAGGCCCGCGAGGCGGCCGCGGGACGCCCTGCCCGCCTCATCGCGAAGATGAACAGTCTTTCCGACCAAGGAATCATTCAGGCGCTTTACCGGGCATCACAGGCGGGAGCGCAGGCGGATCTGATCGTGCGCGGCATCTGCCGGTTGCGTCCCGGTGTGCCAGGCGTGAGTGAAAATCTACGTGTACGCTCTCTGGTGGGGCGCTTTCTCGAGCACGCGCGGGTCTTCTATTTTCATCACGGCGGGTCGCCGTTGCTTTACGCGAGCAGCGCCGACTGGATGGAGCGCAACCTGCACAACCGCGTTGAGGTATGTTTCCCGATCGAGCAGCGCGGGCACGTGCAGCGCATCCTGGAAGAAATCCTGGAGGCGCAGCTCAAGGATTCCGTGCAAGCCTGGGAGTTGGGAACGGACGGAGGCTACCGGCGGGTCCTCAGCACGGAAGGTGAGCCTTTTTCGGCGCAGCGCGCGGCGTTGGCGCAGCATGCGCGCTTGAAGCAGCGTTAAGGCAGGCGCAGCGCGAAGCCGACACCCTTCCAATCTTGTGCTTCTTCGGCGAGATCGAATGCGGTCAGCGGATGCTGCGCGAGCCAACGGGAGGGCAGACGCAGGCTCAAGGCGCGCGCGCTGGCCGTGGCCGTGAGTTTTGGGGCAGGCGTCGCACCGCGTGCGCGGTGCAATCGTGCAGCGAGGCGCAGCAACAGCGCCAGGCGGAGCAACGGTTCGCGTCGGCCGGCCGGAAGGTCTTCGAGATGCTTCTGCGGCAGCGTGCGCCGATGCTTCCAAACCAACCAACCGAGCTCGGTGGTTTCCGTCCGCGAGAAGCCAGGCAAGTCGGACTGTTCGATCAAGTAGCGACCATGGCGGTGATAACCGTTGTGGCTCACGAACAATCCCGCCTCGTGCAACTCCGCAGCCCACTGCAAGAGTGGGAGATGCGCATTCTCGTCCAGCGCCCAGGCGCGGCGCGTGGCGGAGAAGAGCGCGGACGCGGTGGCGCGCACGCGTTGAGCTTGCGTGGGATCCACGTCGCAGCGCCGGGCGAGTTCCTGCACGGCCCGCTGGCGCGGATCACCGCGATGGCGCAATCGGCCCAGCAGGTCCACCAGCACGCCCTCGCGGAGCGCCCCGTCGGACACTTCAATGCGATCGAACTCCAGTTCTTCGCAGATCGCGGCGAGAATCACCAGACCGCCGAGTAGTGTCGGGCGCCGCGCAGGGTCGAGTCCCGGGAGTTCGACGGCAGCCAGTTGGCGTTTACGCGACAACTTTTTGAGCAGGGCGCGCAGGCCGGCGCGCGACAGGCCGCGCGGATCCAGTCCGTCGGCGCGCAGGATTCCATCGAGCGCGAGCGCAGTGCCGCTGCTGCAGACCACTCGCCAGGGTCGCAGCCGCCGGAATTGCTCGGCGATCGGTTCCAGCTCGTGGCGTGCCGCAAGCTCCGCGTTGCGCAGGCGCGCAGGGCTGATCACGCCCTTGGGGAAGAAATTCTCCGTCCAACGCAGACTGCCCATGCGCAGGCTTTCGCCGGCTTCGGGCTCGCGCGTGCAGCCGACCACGACTTCCGTGCTTCCACCGCCGACGTCCACGACCAGCATCCGCTCGCCCCAAGTTCCCAGATCCTGGCGGACGCCGAGGTAAACCAGCCGCGCTTCTTCACGGCCAGCCACCACCTCAATCCCGTGCCCGAGTGCTTGCTCCGCGCGGGCGCGGAAGTCGGCGGGTTCGCGCGCGCGACGGAAAGCGTCGGTGGCGACGGCGCGCACTCGAGACGGCGGCACTTCCGTCAGCCGTTGGCGGAAGCGGGCGAGGCACGCCAGCGCGCGCGCTAGGGCCTCGGGGTCCAGGCGGCCGTCTTCCTGCAAGCCTTCGCCGAGGCGCACCCGCTCGCGCAGCCGGTCGAGCACCTGTAGTCGACCGCCTTGCGCGCGCGCCACGACCATGTGGAAGGAATTCGATCCCAGATCCACGGCGGCGGCGAGGCCGGATTCAGAGGAGAGAGCGGGGGACATGCCGAAAGCGCCGTGCATCGTCCACTCGCGCAGGTCTTCATCGCAAGCGCGCGGATCAGGCGAATCGTTCGGGAGCGTACGGCGCAGGATCCACGCATGGCGCGCCGTCCGTCAGCATTTCCCGCACGAGTTGTGCCGTGCCGGTGGCCATGCTGACTCCCATCATTCCATGACCGGTGGCGATGATCGCGTTGGAGAAGCGCGGCGCCGGGCCGATCAGCGGCAGCTCATCGGGAGTCATCGGCCGAAATCCGCACCATTCGACCGGATGCGTGCCGAGTGGCTCGCGGAGGAAGCGCGCGGCGCCGTGGCGCAAGGCATCCAAGCGCTTGCGCCGCAAACTCGAATCGAGGCCCGCGAACTCCATGGTGCCGCCGAGGCGCAATCCGCTTGGCCACGGGGTGACCGCCATGTTGGCTTCCTTCAGAAGCAGCGGCAGCCTGGGGCAAGCAGCAGGGCGGGAGGAGGTGATCGAATAGCCCTTGCCGGCTTGCACCGGAAGGTGCAAACCGAGTTTCCTTCCCCAGAGCGGAGACCACGCGCCCGCGCAAAGCACGAGTTGATCGCAGTGCGTCACTCCGCGCTCGGTGCGCACGGCGCGCACGCGATTTCCTGCGGTCTCCAGCTCCACGATGGGAGCGTTCTCCTCAATCTGCACTCCGGCAGCGCGGGCGCAGCGGGCGAGTTCGCGCACGAAAGCATCGGGGCGCAGATGCGCGTCGCTCGGATACCACTGGCCGCCCTCAAGATCTTCGCGCAACGCCGGCTCGCGCTGCAGCAAGGCGTCGCGAGTGAAGGGCTCGGAACGCACGCCGTGCTTGGCCAGCAAGGCATGGGCTCCATGCGCTTGATCCCGGCCCGCCTCAGTGGCGTACACCTCCATGAGGCCGTCCGTTGCGTACTCGACTTGCAGCGCATGACGCTCGACCCACTCGTCGAAGAGCGTGCGCGAGAGCTCCAGCAGAGCCGCGCGTCCGCGCAACGCCGAGAGCATGGACTCTTCGTTGCAATGGCGAGCGAAGCGCAGGCCCCAGGCCAGAAAACTGAGATCGAAACGGTTGCGGACGTAAATCGGCGCGTCTTCGCGGAACATCCAGCCGAGCACGCGGCGCACCATGCCCGGTTGAGTCAGCGGAAGCGAATGGCTTGGCGTGAGGAGTCCGCAGTTTCCATGAGAGGCACCGGAGCCGGGCGTTTGGCGTTCAAAGATCCGCACGGCGCGGCCGCTGGCGCTCAATTCCAGCGCTACGGCGAGTCCGATGACCCCGCCACCGACGACCACGACGTCTGCGCGCTCCGCCACGGGCGGCATACTACGCGTCCCATGCTCAACATCCCGCTCCGCTTCGCGCTGATTGCCGTCGGTGTCTTGGCCTGGACTGGTTGCGCGACGAGTACGCCTGCACCCGCGGCTCCGGTTGGAACTGAGCTCATCGCGGAACTGCAGCGTGTGTGCCAGGCGGAACTCGCGTCCAAAGGCTTGCCCGCGATCTCGCTCGTGCTCGTGGACGGCGACCGCGTGCTGTGGGCTGGTGGCTTCGGCGAAGCGGCGCCGGGTGTTCCGGCCGACGGGAACACCGTCTACCGCGTGGGTTCGGTGTCCAAACTGTTCACCGATCTCGCACTCATGCAACTCGTCGAACGCGGAGAAGTGGATTTAGACGCGCCGGTCACCACCTATCTCCCGGACTTCCAGCCCAAGAATCCCTTCGGCACGCCGATCACTCTGCGCCAACTCACGGCGCATCGCGCGGGACTGGTGCGCGAGCCGCCCGTGGGCAATTACTTCGACGATGCCGAGCCGACGCTCGCAGCGACCGTGGCCAGTCTGAACGCGACGACTCTGGTTTGCGCGCCGGGCACCCTCACCAAGTACTCGAATGCCGGGATCGCCGTGGTGGGCCGCGTGCTCGAGGTTCACTACGGCCAGCCCTACGTGGCGCTCATGCATGAGCGCGTGCTGGCGCCGCTAGGCCTTCCCGACGCGGCCTTCGCGCCGACTCCGCGCACCGAGCAGCGACTCGCCGAGGCGCGGATGTGGGCCTACGACGGGAGGGAAGATCCTGCGCCGACCTTCCAATTGGGCATGGTGCCCGCGGGCAGTCTCTACGCTTCGGCACTCGAGCTCGCCCAGTTCCTCTCCGTGCTCTTCGACGGCGGTCGCGGGCCCCAAGGGCCGTTGGTGCAAGCCGAAACGCTCGAGCAGATGATGCGCCCCGTGCTCGGCCCGGACGGGAAACCCGCCCGCTTCGGGATCGGCTTCGCGATTGACGATCTCGACGGTCATCGGCGCTGCGGGCACGGCGGCGCGATGTACGGCTTCGCCACGACCTTATCCTTCTTGCCGGATGAGCGGCTTGGGGTGGCGGTGCTCACTTCCATGGACGTGGCCAATTCCGTGACCGATCGCATCGCCGCGCATGCACTGCGCGGGCTGCTGGCTCTGCGCGCGGGGCAGCCGCCGCCGCAACTCGCGCTCTCCCAGCCGCTCGCTCCGGAGCAGGCCGCATTTTTTGAGGGACAATGGCGCAGCGCCTCGGGGGAGACGGTGGAAATCGTTCACCATGAGGATCGTTTGCGGCTGGAGCGGCGCGGCACGCTTGCGGAGCTGCGTGTTGTGGGCGGAGTGCTGACCGTAGACGACCGACACGCCTTCGGCCTGACGCTCGAGGACTTGGGCGGGGGCGGGCTGGGCATCGGCGGCGAGCGCTTCGAGCGTCTGCCCGGGCACAAACCGGCGCCGTGTCCCGAGAAATGGCGTGATTTGATCGGCGAGTACGGATGGGATCACAACGTCCTGTTCGTGCGCGAACGCGCGGGGCAACTGGAAGCGCTGATCGAATGGTTCTGGTTGGATGCGCTGACCGAACTCGCGCCCGACGTCTTTGCGCTTCCCGAAAATCGCGGGCTCTATCCCTTGGAGCGCCTCACTTTCCGGCGTGACGCTGCAGGACGCGTCACGCACGCAGTGCTCGGAGCCGTAGCCTTCGCCCGGCGCCCGACTTCCGCAAGCGGAGTGACTTTCCGCATTCAGCCCCTGTTGCCGGTGGAGGAACTGCGCCGAATTGCAGAGGCCGCAACTCCTCCGGTGGAACGCGGACCGATGCTCGTGGCGGATCTGGTGGACCTCGCGATGGCCGTGCCCAGCCTCACGCTTGATGTGCGCTACGCGAGCACGAACAACTTCATGAGCACTGTGTTCTATCCGTCGGCGCGCGCATTTTTGCAGCGTCCGGCGGCCGCAGCGTTGGCGCGCGCGCAGGCAGAACTCTCCCAACAGGGCTACGGCCTGTTGATTCACGACGCCTACCGCCCGTGGCACGTGACGAAAATGTTCTGGGACGCCACTCCTGAGCCCTTCAGGCATTTCGTGGCGAACCCGAGTGAAGGCTCGCGGCACAACCGCGGTTGCGCGGTGGACTTGACGCTCTTGGATTTGGCGACGGGCCGTCCGGTGGAGATGCCCGGAGGCTACGACGAATTCTCTGCCCGCTCATATCCGGAGTATCCGGGCGGCACATCTTTACAGCGCTGGCATCGTGAACTCTTACGCAGAGTCATGGAGCGCCAGGGCTTCCACGTCTACGAGTGGGAGTGGTGGCACTTCGACTTCCAGGGCTGGGAACAGTGGCCGATTCTCGATTCCAGCTTCCTGGAACTCGACGCTGCCGCGCGTTGAGGCTCCTAAACTGTGCGCTTCGCGACGCGCAGCGGCCGCGAACACGTCCCCGTAGCTCAGTGGATAGAGCGGCGGTTTCCTAAACCGCAGGTCGCACGTTCAAGTCGTGCCGGGGACGCCAGCCTAAGTCCTTGATTGTCAAGGGATTGAGGCCGTTTCCCCTGAGTGAGCGCGACCGCTCCTTGATGGACTTGACGGAGTTTTGCCGGAGTGGCCCTTGCTAGACTGCCCGCGATGGGATCCCACGACGGCCAGCCTTACCTCTGGCTGAATCCGGAGTCGAAGCGGTGGTACGTGTGCTGGCAGCATGCGGGCCGGACATTTCGCCAGAGCACGAAGACCGCGAAGAAGGCCGCGGCCGAGCGCGTGCTGCGCGAGCATGTCAAGCGGCTCGACGCGGTCTCGGGCGACTCCTTCCGACTTACGTTCCACGCGGCGCTCGATGAGTGGCTCGAGGAGAAGTCGCTGCAGCGCTACGGGCTCGCAAAGCAAACACTGAAGGAATACGCCCTACTGAACCGGCGCCTGAAGGAGCTCACGCCGCCGACCCTGCGCCTCCTCGACGTCTCGACGCGCGAGATCGCCAGCATGCTGAACCTCATAGAGAGACGGCACAACCTGCAGCCCGGCACCATGAAGAAGAGCATCGTGCAGCTGTGGGGCTTCTTCCGCTGGCATCAGCGCCGTCGCACGATCGACCGGAACCCCGTGGACGGGATCGAGAGGCCGCGCGTGCGCCACGTGCCGACGCCGGAGATCACTCGTACGCAGTACGAGGACCTGGTCGTGCGTGCCACGCTGCTGCAGGAGGAAGCGCAGACCGTCGGCGAGCGCAACCACGCCGAGGTGCTGCTCGACTTCATGCAGGTGCTCTGGCTCTCCGGGCACCGCCGGATCGAACTCTGCCGGCTGACGTGGAAGGACATTGACCTGCGCGCGCGCACCTGGTGGATCCGCTCGCCCGAGAAGAAGGGCGGCGAGCGTATTGAGCCGATCCATCTCAAGCTAATCCCGATCCTCAAGCGCCGGCGGAAAGCGGAGCGCGTGGGGCCGTTCCGGCTAAACGTTGTGGAGAAGGCCTGGAAGAAGCTGAAGGCGCGGAACCCGGATCTTCCGATCCGCACGCTCCACGCATTTAGGGCGGCGTTTGCGACGCGCGTCGCCCTCGCCGCCGGCGAGACGGCGGCGCAGAAACTGCTCGGGCATAAGACTCTGGCGATGACTGGCCGCTACAACCGGTCTACCGGCCTGCAGTATCGCGAGCAGTTAGAGGCGCTTGAATAATGATCTGTCCTGGTCCAGTACATTCCGATGATGTTGCCCGTTCACCACTCCTTTGATTACGCCGCCGAGAAGTTCATCTCTGCCAGGTCGGCTTGCAAGCCGCCCTTCGCGCCGACGGACCCTGGATCAACTTCTAGCCCCGAGGCGGTCTGTGTAGGAATGTCAATTACCGAGTGCTGCTTCGCGCTCGATCGGCTGCCTCAATGCCTGGGAGATCCCAACGCTGACGAGCACCTTACCGCGCTTCGTAGCTTTGTAGAGATGGCCGAAGGTCATGGCGGCGCCGATGATCGTTTTGCAGTTTGCTATGAGGAGCACGGACACGACATCAAGGAGTCCGTCACGGATGCGATCTTCTACTTGGCCAATTGGTTTGATGAGAGGACTCGGGAAGCCGAGGACGAGTAAGTCAGCACTACTCCGTAGGAAGTGCCTTCACCCAGTGCTCTTCAGACACGATGAAGAGTTTCAGGCCTTCCTGCTTGAACTCCATTGCCTTCTCGATCTTCCTGCCGTGGCTGGTCTGGATCCAGTCGCGGCTACCGAAGGTCCCGATGACAACGTAGTCGGTGCTCTTGTTCACGCCGGCGGTGCACTTACCGCCGAGCGCGGCGACCACTTCCTCGCAAGCCTTGCGAGGACCGAGCGCAAACTTGCCGGTCAAGCAGAAGGACTTCTCCTGGAACACGATCTCGGGAGGAGGACGATCGAGCGGAAGATCCGTCGAAGCGTCCTGGTCATCCAGGATGCCGGCGGAGCCTCCCACCAACATGGTGAGAAGTTCCTGCAGGTCCTCGAGCTCCTCAGCCGACACGTGGTTGTCATCGAACACCTTGACGAGTCGCTGGTGGAGTTGGCTCGCCGGCCAGGTCGCCACGGTATCGGGATGGATTGCAACCCACTGCTGCAGCAGATCTGCCTCCGCTCGCGTCACTGAACCGTCAGCGAGGACGCCCTTCACGAGGCCCAGCATCTCGCTCAGGTTCCTATCGGAACGCCGACGGGTGTTAAACACCGCCGGCGGCTGGGCGTCGTCGTCCAGCGGACCGACCCATCTGAAGATCCCCATCGTCGGCCAGGATAGCCAGCCGACGGAGGGTTGTGGGCCTCAGCTTGGACTAGTGAATCGGAGCTGGAACCTCTCCCTCGCGTTCCACTCCTGCACCGCCCGGCCGAGCTCGGCATCGAAGGCCTCTTCATCGCAATCCGACCGATGGTCCGTCCGCGGCTGCACGCTGCAGTCCAGGTTCGGGCAGCCGACGGCGAAGTGGGAGTCACCCGACGCCCACACGATCGTCGGACGGCCGCCGCAGAACCCGCACGCTTTCGCGTAGGAGAGGTGCGCGCCCGGGCGGTCCACGGCTACTCCGCGAGCTCGGCCGAGGCGAACAGTTGGCCGCTGCGCTGCTCCACGAGCGCGTTCCCGCGCAGCCGCCCGAGGTAGGTCGAGAAGGTCCCGCTCGCCGGCGAGAGCCCCACCGCGGCCGCCAGCCCGTCCCGGCTGACGCCCTTCGGCCAGATCTCGATGAGGTGCTCAAGCATGGCCCTGCAGCCGCCCACCAGGTGCGGCATCCAGAGCGCCTGCACGTCCGCTGCCGCCGGCGCCGGTCTCGCGCCGCCCGCGGCCGTCAGCCCGGCCTCTGTGATCAACAGAAGCTCCTGCTCGCCCTCGACCAGCCCCGCGCCGCGCAGCCGCCCGAGGTACGTCGAGAACGTCCCACTCCTCGGCGAGAGCCCAGCCAGCGTCGCGAGTTGCGTCCGCGTGCGCCCGGACGGGAACGCCGCCAGGACCTCGAGCATGCGGCGTGCGCCGCCGACGATTCCCTCCAGGCTTGTGGACGCAGCGACCGGCCGCGTTCCCCGTCGACGGTTAGCATGCTCCACTGAAGGCGCTGGAGTGCTCCCCTGCACCTCCGGCGCGGTTATCTGCCGTCGTCCAGAGCTCGACGCCCCCTGAAGGGTATCCAGCGCCTTCTTCGCCTCGCGCCATGCGCCACTGAGGTCGGAACTCACCTGCTGCACTTGCTCGGTGAAGCCATCAAGCGCGGCCTCGATGCGAGCGGCGAGCTCCGGCTGGATCACCGGCACCTCCACCCGCTCGACCTGGACCTGCGACTTCGATGCGCGCGCCGCCACGAGCTCCCGCTCGAGCTCGGCGATCCGCTTGCGCAGCACCTTCGGATCATCCGCCTCCGTGCGCTTCACGACGTCCACCATGGCGCCGCGCAGCGCTTCCAGGTCTTCCTTACCGAGCGGCCGCACCGGCGCGACGTCCTTCCCGCCGGCGACGTCAGGCGTCGCGCTCGCGTCGTAGGTGCGCTTCTTCGCGATCTTCACCCGCTTGAGGATGCCGAGGAATTGAGGGCTCCAGATCCAGGCTTCGCCGACGGGCATGCCCGGTAGCTCGCTGATCACGTTCTGGCCCTCCTTCAGC
>CAZCXL010000065.1:0-4823 GCA_964502625.1 uncultured Planctomycetales bacterium
GGCGCGTAACTCAGCGGGCTCCGCGCAGAAGACGGCCGGCACCAAGAGAAAGTCACGACGCTGCGCGTTTTCTGCGCGCAATTTTTCGATCACTGCCCGCGGCGAGTGGTCGCCGTCTCCGTGCGCGATGCGGAGGCGATGAAAGCGACTGCGTGCCTGGATGATGTCGGGCTGCTCGAAATGCAGCCAAGCCTCGACTTCTTCCGGGCTCGTTCCGCTCGGCAACACGGCGATCGTGGTGCCTCCGAATGCGCCGGAGGAGAGTGGAAGTCCGGTTCCATCGGCAAAGTCGGCGGCGCGAATCAACGTGGAGGGTGCCACGCTCCGACCCTCGGCGCGCACCCGCCGCGCAAGCGTGCGCGCGAAGAGTTGTGCACGCGAATGAGAGGGCGCGGAGCGCAAGAAGTCGTCCGCGACGGCGTCGGACGAAGCTGGCGTCAAGCCGAGCGCCGCGCGTACCGCCTGGATCTGCAGCAGATCGCGCGCGGCAGGGTCTTGGGGTAGTTCTGCGAAGGCGGTCTGCAGGCGCAAGCTCTCATCCTGAGCGGCGTAGGGTCGCCACGCTTCCAGTTGTGCCGCCGCGGCCCAGAGACTGAGTGCGCGCTGCGGCCGGTCACCCGGCAAGCTGGTGGGCAGGCCCATGAGGCCGAACTCGTCCGCGGCGAGCGGTGCGAAGGCGAGGATGGGGTAGGCGGCCTCGCGCAATCCACGCGCAGCGATCACCGCCATGGTGGCGCCGCCGCCTTCGCCTGCGAGCACCACTCGTTGCGCGTCCAGCGCCAGTCCTGGCAGCAGAGCTTCGGCGGCCGCGCGCTCGATGGCCGCGAGGGCGAGACCACCGCCACTCGAAGCGCTGCCGGGGAAGAACCAGCGTCCGGCGCGCAATCCGTCCTCTCCCAAGTAGGGAAAGGAAGGCTCGATCGCCAAGATGGCGGCTTCCTCGCCGAGCACGGATTCCCAGAGGCGAATCCCGTCTTCCGCGGTCTGGCCGTCCTCGCATAGCCAAATGAACAGCGGGGAACTTGCGCCCGCGCCATGCGGCACGCGCAGGCGCCAGGGGTGCTCGCGAGAGACCGTGACTGCGCGTTCGCCGGAATCGGCGCTGCGCGCACGCGATTCGACCACCAGGAGGAAGTCCGCCTCCGGTTCGGTGCCCTGCGGTCGGAGATCGGCAAGATCCGTCGTGGCTTCGATCGCGACCGTGGCCACGCGTGCCTGGGGGAGGCGTTGCTGAAGTTGCCACACGGTGCCTTGCCAGAAGGCGCTGTGGAATCCGCCGTTGACGTGCACCACCAGGCGATCGGGTTGTGCGATGAGTGCGCGCGCTACGGAATCGGACATGGTGTTGTCCCACAGATTCTGGCCGTCGAACAGCCTGCTCTCGGTGGCGCCCCCCATGCCGAGCGCGCCGTGTCCAAGGGTGGCCTGCTCGACGCGCTGCCAGTACTCGGGCGGATTCTCAATCAGGCGCTCGGGCACCAGTGCGCGCTGCGCGGGTTCGAGCGCGGCCAACGCGGATGCGCCGCCACGCGCCAGAGTGCGGCGGAGGTCGGCGGGAAGATTGGAAGCGATCACCGGAATGCCGTGCGCTTTGGCGAACTCCACCATGGGCCGATAGTCCGTGCGATAGTTCGGCCACGGTCGCGCTTGGGCCAAGAACTCGGCCTCCGTGCAGTTCCCGCTCAGGTACTGATCCAAGATGGGCTGGACGTCGCGCTCGAACATTTCGAGGGCCAGCGCCACTCGTCCGCCGCGCGCCGCGCTCAGATCTTGCAAGAAGGCGAGTTCAGCTTCGTGCGTGAGGCGATCCAGGTGCGTTTCGCCGAGGAACACCGCGTCTGCACGCGAAAGTTGGCGGATCGCCTCACTCCAGCGGACCTCCTGCATGCTTCGTCCGTCGAAAACGCGCGATGCGCGATGCAGCAGAGCATGCTCGGAGGCTCCACCTGCGCCGGAGGGAAGGGCACAAGCGGTTGCGAGGAGAAGGACGCAGGCGGGTGTAAGCGGTCGAGCCACGCGTCGATTCTAGGTGCGCATCAGGCCAACCCGAAAGCTTGCTTGAGACAATACACGGAGCCGCCGGACTTCTGGAACTCGCGGGTGTCGAGAGGGATGGGAATGAAATCGTGCCGCGCGAGCGCATGCTCGATGAGCGGATTGCCTTTCGGCAGGAGCACGTGGCGTCCGTCGGGACAATGCGCGTTGCCGGCGAAATTCAGGGCTTCTTCGAGCGCGATCGGGATGGGGATCGCGAAGGCGGCCGCGAGCAACTCGCGTCCGCGCGCGTCGAAGGCCTCCGGGACGTAGAGGCAGTGCCGCTCGTCCAGCGCCGCGAGCGCAGTGTCCAGGTGGTAAAAGCGCGGATCCTCAAGCGAATAAAGCAGTACGTCGAGATCCGGATGTGCGGCCGCCAGAAACTCCCATGCCGCGAGCGCGCTGCGCGGACCGACTCCGGCATGCAACAGAAAGCGTCCCGGGTGGGGGATGCCATCTCCCCCCCCCTCGAAGCGAGCAACGGAATCAGGCATCCGGCGCAGCGTCAAGCCGCGCGTCGCGTACCACTCAGCGTGGAGATCGGCTTCCGGCCTTCGCGACGCGTGGGTCATGTGCGCGAGCCAGATCTCCCATCCTTGAGGAAGCGGAAGCGCAAGACTTGGATTGGCGGTGAAGCAGAGATCGGGAAGGCTGGGGTCTGCCGGAAGCACTTCTACTGCAAGGCCGAGTGCGCGGTAGGCGGCCGCGAGCGCCAGCCATTCCGCGCGCGCCGCTGCCGAATTGATGCGCTGAGGATGGCCCTCGGCATCGGCCATGTGCGGGTTGTGAACTGCGGCGACTGTGAATGCCGCGGGATCGCCGAGTAAGACCGTGCGCGGCAAGGAGGTGCGGGCCAGGGCCTCCGGACGCCTCGTCCACTGCGCAAGGTCGGCGTAGACCGCCACGGAAACTAGATCACGTCGCGCCTTTCTGCGACGCGTGCGGCGAGCAGGAAGAAACCGATCGAGGCGGCCAGCAACACGGCCATGCAGTTAAGCGGCGTGGGCGGATTCGTCACGGGCGGGAACATTCCCGTGAAGGTGTCACCGGAGACTCCGCACCACGACCGCGCGAGTCCGAACAGATAATGGTGAAGCGAAGTGGCGCGCAACGATCCGGGGAAGGAGCCGATCGCCACGCCCCAGAAGATCAGGATCGCTGAGGCCCAGAGGATGGCCCGACGGCTCCAAACGCCCAGGAACAGGCAAACTGCGCCGTAGGCGAAGGCCGCGAAAGTGAGCGTGCCGAACAAGCCGGACGCGGTCTTCAGCCACAAGGAAGCGGGCACGGCGCTCGAAGCGGCCGCGCCTATGGCTGCCGGGATGAAGGCGGTCGCGAAGAACAGCAGCAGCATCGCGGCGACGCCGCCGAGATAGAGGCCGAGCAGCACGACCCAACGCGGACTCGGGCGCGTGTAGAGGTAGCCGATCGAACCCTTGTCGTAGAGTTCGCCGAGCACCGGCAGCATGGTCATCATCGTCACGAACGGAGTGACGAAATACAGCGCGGTCGGGACGAGGTACTTGAGATAGATTTCAAAATGACGGGCGTCATCGTCGCCAAAGGCAACGTCGAGGATGAGGTTGAGCGCGGGCAGCAGGGCCACGGCCAGTGCGCCGAGGAAGCGCGCACCACCCACGCGTCGGCGCAGCGAAAGGGCGAACATCGCGGCGACGGCCTGCTTCAAGTGCTTTCCTCCAGCAGTAGCGCGAAGAGAGTCTCGAGGTCAGCGTCGTCGACTTCCATGGAATCGATGCCGCCGGCGGCTCCCGCAGTCACCAGCCGATCGAGCAGGCTGGGAAGGTTCCGCGTCTCAAGCAGAACGCCGCCCGAGGCCTGGGTGGTGACGCCGGACGCTATTCCGTCCGCGAGCGCGGAGGCCGCAAGCGCGGCGAGTCCATCGCCTTCCACGCGCACGCGGCGCGGCCGGGTGTCTACGAGTTCGCGAATCTCGGCGAGTAGGCCCTCGGCGAGCAGGCGGCCGTGGTGGAGCAAGATCACCCGCTCGGTCACGGCTTCCACCTCGTGGAGTACGTGCGAGGCAAACACCACCGTGCGTCCCGTCGCGCCCCAATGACGGATCAGGTCCAAGGTGGAGCGGCGGCTCACCGGGTCCATTCCGTTGAGTGGCTCGTCGAGCAGCAGCAGATCGGGCTCGAAGAGCAAGGCCTGCGCGAGTTTGATGCGCTGGCGCATTCCTTTGGACATGCCGGATAAACGAGTTGCGGCGCGATCCGAAAGCACGACGCGGTCCAGGGCGCGGTCGGCCAGGTCCGCGGCTTGAACCTGACTGGCGCCGCCGAGCATCGCGAGCAAGCGCAAGAAATCCACGGCGCGTTCGCCTTCAAAGTGCACGTCTTCACCGACGGCGTAGCCGACTCGTCGGAAGACCTCGTGCTTCCCGAGTTGGTCCATGCGCGTCCCGAAGAGCTCCACCCAGCCGCGATTCGGCGCGATCAGGCCGGTGACCAAGCGCATGAAAGTGGACTTGCCAGAGCCGTTCGGACCGAGCAGGCCGGCAACGCCCGCGCCAATCTCGAGGGTAATTCCTGAGAGGCCCTGGACGTCGCCGTACCAACGGCAGAGACCTTCGCAACGGATGGCCGGCGCGTTCATCCGAGCAGCACCCGGCGCTTCAGGGATCGCCAGAGGAACAGGAAGGAGAACAAGCCAATGCCGATCACCACGGCGAAGGCAAGGCCCGCCGGCGCCATGTGGTCGTGGTCGCCCCCCCCCGCGACCCCAAA
The DNA here is from genome assembly GCA_964502625.1 of uncultured Planctomycetales bacterium. GTDB lineage: Bacteria > Planctomycetota > UBA1135 > UBA1135 > UBA1135 > JAQBVK01. The sequence goes on from CAZCXL010000065.1 coordinate 4,782, forward strand.
GCGTGCGGCGCAGACCACAAAAAAGACGGTCAGCAAAGCAAA
>CAZCXL010000065.1:4833-10481 GCA_964502625.1 uncultured Planctomycetales bacterium
TCGATGCGGTCAAGATCGAATAGCGTGAAGATTATCCCCACGGCGAAGGCAAGCCCCGCGGGCGCCATGTGGTGGTGGTCGCCGCGCGCGGCGACGCCAAGGCTTGCTGAGCAGACCACAAATACGTCGTTCAGCAAGGAAACGGCGAGAAATCTCTCGTCATTCATCGAGTTGTTCAGGCCTTCGCCCAGCGCCTGGAAGAACACGAAGATCACGCCGAGCGAGATGTTTGCGCCGGTCGCGTTACGCGTAAGCGTGGCCATGGCCTGCACGAGCAACGAGATGCTCAACGCCACGAGCACCAGCGCCTGGGTCATGCCCCACGGAACCCGGGCGACCTCCGCAAAATGTGCTGCCGGCGCGGTGCTCACGTCGCTGATCCACACCACGAGCAAGGGCAGCAGGGTCGCGGCCAGCAGAAAGCCCGCGTACGCGAAAGTGCGGCCGAGGATGTAGCCCAGCGGAGAAACTGGGCGCGAGAAGTAGGACTCCAACGCGTTGGTGCGCAGGTCGCTGGCGACGAGTTCGGATCCGAACACCATCGAGAGCGGCAGCAACACCGGGAAAACGAACACGGAGAGCAAACTGACGTAGAAGCGTGCGTCCACGCGGAAGGAGCTGCCGTCTCCCGTGGCCATTTGGCCGACCTGCTCTGTGAGGTCGCGCCAGTTCGGAATGACCTTATTGAGGATGTAGAAAAAAATCATCATCCCCACCGCCATGGCCAGGCTGACCCCGGTGATCCGCTTCACCCAAACCGAGCGGAATCCGCGGCGGAGAGTCGCGGCCATCAGCGGAATCCATGCCGGTCGCTTGAGCAGCGGACCTTCGTAGCGGGAGTAAGCTGAGGCGCGGAAGGCCATTAATTCACTCCCGCTACGCCGTCGCGGCGTGTTTCGAGAGCTTCCAGGAACGCATCTTCGAGTGAGCGCGCCGCCGGGCGCAGCGCCAGCACGGTGCAAGCGGCTCCGACCGCAAGCGTGAACACTTCCGCAGGCTCCACGACTCCATCCACTCGCGTGAGCACGTATTCGTCTTCCACGCGGCCGGGCTCGACCGCGAGCCCGCTGGCTCGGGCCCGTGCAGCGAACTCCGGTCCGCGAGTCCGGGACACGCGCACCCGCTTGGCGCCGCGTGCAGCCATGGTGAGTTCGGCAAGCGTCGCAGTCTTGACGAGTCGTCCGCGATCAAACACCCAAACTTGATCGCAGAGCTTTTCGACGTCCGGCAGTAAATGGCTGGCGATGATCAGGTGCTTGCCGTACTCGACGCGCACCCGATAGATCAAGTCGAGCATCCGACGCCGGCCCTGCGGGTCGAGACCGTTGGTCGGTTCATCCAGGAACAGCACGTCCGGATCATGTACCAGGGCCGCGGCCAACTTGTAGCGCTGGCGCATGCCCACCGAGTAAGTGCCGACTTCGCGGTAGCGCTCTTCGCCGAGTCCGACGAAATGCAGCATGTCGTGCGCGCGCATCATCGCCTCTTCGCGCGGCAGGCCGCAGATCTCCGCAAGATGCGCTAGTGCGCGGACGCCACTGAGTCCGCCCACGTAGGAATCCCGCTCCGGCATGTAACCGAAGCGGCGGCGCAGGCTTGGACCGGCGCGGCGCGTGTCTTCGCCGAACACGGCGACGGAGCCCGAAGTGGGCGGTACCAGTCCGAGAACGGCGCGCAGTAGGGAAGATTTCCCCGCGCCGTTCGGTCCTAGCAAGCCGAGTCCGCCTCCCGTGAACTCCGCACTGATGCCATGCAAGGCCGTCAACCGTCCGTAGCGGACGACCAGATCTTTCATCGCGAGAACCGGCGCGCTCATCGAGGCAGCGGCAGCAGGATCCGTCGATCCGTGCCGGAGGCGAGTTCTGCGAGCTGCTGCTGCAGGGTGTGCTCACGCAAGGAGCGCTCGACGGCGGGGCGCACGCGCTCCAGATCGACGATGCCGCCGACCACCACGGCCTCGATGCGCACGAGATAGGCCCAGCGCGAGGTGAGGAGCGGACCGCGAAGGAGCACGCCCTCGGGCTGGCGGAAGCCCAGATCCGCGAACAAGGCCCGCAAGAATCCTTCCTCATACTTGTTGGTCATGCGGCGATCCAGGATGCCGACACGCCCTCCGCGTCCGCGCGTCGTCGGGTCCTGCGAGTGCTCCTTAACGGCCGCCTCCCACTCCAGCTCGCCAGTTTGAACCTTGCGGCCGAGACCCTCGAGACGGTCCCAGATCTCACGGCGCTCCTTCTCGCTGATTACCGTGCCCGTCGTGGGGTCGACGAGGGGTACCCGGATCCAGGAGATCTGCAGTTGACCGAAAAACTCCGGCACGGAGCGCAGCATGTGTTGGCGCAGGGCGTTGGAGCCGAATCCGTCGCGCTGGAGCGCCAACAGACGCGCACGATTTTCAATCTCGATCCCGGAGCGCGCCAGAGCGGCATCGGCGTCGGCAGGTAAGCCCCGGTCGCTCGCCCAAGCCAAGGCCTCGGCGCGCAAGGCTTCGACGGATGGTGCCGGCAGACCCTCCGCGTCGAGCATCAGCGCGTCGCTGAATGCCCGCACCTGCTCCAAGAAAACGGGCGAGTCTAGGTAGAGCCTCCGATATTCCGCGTCCGCGTCGAGCGCGGGCATGAGTGATGAGTCGTGCGAGGCGACCCGGGCGAGAATCTCTTGGACTCCGAACTCCACACCGCTCTGCTTCAGCACGGCCGTCTTCGGATATTCGGGCGCTGCGGGCTCCTGGCAGCCAAAAACTGCGAGCGCGAGGGCGAAGGTCAAGGACAGCATCGTGCGGCGGCGGCGAAACCGCGGACATCGTAACCTTCCGCACGGTGCCGGTTTCATCGCTCCACGTTGCGCGCCTACGCGAGCACCTCGCTCAATCAGCCCCGGGCGCCCGGCCGCGCGCGTTCTTTGCGCCCGGCCGCGCCAATCTGTTGGGGGCGCACCTGGATTACAACGGTGGGTGCGTCATGCCGGTCGCGCTTTCCAAGGGCACCTACGTCGTGCTCGCAGAGCGCGAAGACGGCCTGCTTCGCGCGGAGTCGGAACAGTTCTCCGGCCAGTCGCTCGAATTGCCCTTGAGCGCCCTTAGGCCTGGCCGCACCCGCGGCTGGTCTGCCTATCTCGAGGGCGCACTGTGGGCCGCGCGCGAGGCCTGGGGACCGCTGCCCGGCCTGGATCTGCAAGTCGCCGCCGACCTCCCGATGGCCAAAGGTCTGAGTAGCTCCGCGAGCATTGGCTGCGCGTTGGTGCGCGCGGTGGCGGACCTATTGGACGTCTCGCCTTCCGTGGAGGAACTCATCCGCGTCGCGCACATGGCTGAGACTCGCTACGTGGGCGTGCGGTGCGGCGTGTTGGATCAGACGGCGATATTCATGGGCCGTGAGGATTCCGTGTTGCATTACGACTGCGGAACTCTCGCGAGCGAGCATTTGCCGCTTGATTCGAAGGCCGCGTTGGTCGCAGTGGTGGACAGCGGCGCGGCGCGTGATCTCGTCGCTTCGGCCTTCAACGTGCGGGTTGCGGAATGCGCTCAAGCGCTTGAATTGCTGCAACAGCATCTGCCTGAGGTCACCCGGCTGCGCGACGTGCTGCCCACTGAATTCGAAAGTTTGGCAGATTGTCTTCCGCATCCGCTCCGCAGTCGAGTCCGCCACGTGGTGCATGAGCAACAGCGCACGGTGTTGGGCGTAGCAGCCTTGCGACGGGGCGATCTTGCCGGCTTCGGCACGCTCATGAGCGCGGCGCATCATTCGCTTCGCTACGACTACGAAGTCTCCACCCCGGAATTGGATGCGCTCGCAGGCGCCGCCGCAGTCGTTCCCGGTTGTTACGGCGCGCGTCTGACGGGAGCGGGTTTCGGGGGTTGCGTGGTGGCTCTGGTACATCCCGATGCGCGCTCAGAGTTCAGCGAACGCGTTCCGCGTGCCTATCGCGAGGCTTGCGGCCGCGTCACTGAAGTGCAGTGGTTCACGCCGGCCGGCGGCCCGCGCGAATTGTCGCTCGCCTAGACGCGGCTCAGCGCGGAGGCGGGGGTGCGATCGGCAACAAGATGGTTTGACCGCCGTCGGGTCGGCCTTCGTCAAGCAGAATGGCCGCACCCGTCGCGATGAGTCCCGTCGCTCGCGCGGTTTCGCGCAACTCTTCGACGGCACGGGCGGCTTGCTCCGCACTGCCGACGAAGATCCAACGCAGCCAATGGCTCGCAGCCTCAGCCTTCGCGGGTTCTCCCCGCGTGGACAAGGGGGGGGGAGAGCCGGAGGGCAGCAGCGCCCCGGCAAAGCGCTCCTCGCCGCTGCGCCACCAGAAGCAGTCCGGACCTGGCGCCGCCTGCGAACCGCCCGGCAACCTCCAGAATTGCGCCTCAACGACTCCGATGCTTTCCACCTTGCCCGTGGTGCGCAAGGTCAGGTCTGAAGAACTTTCGCTTGCTGGCGGTCGAAACCATTCATCAAAGAAGATCCAGCCGTCGGCCCAGGTGTCGAACTGTTCGGTGCGACGGCCAGAGGGACCGCTCCACGACCAGACGCGCGGATGCAAGCGTCCGGAATCCGTTGCCGCTGCCCAGTCGGCCAGTTGCGCATCCACTCCCGCATAACTCGCGCTGGTGGGCAACAACGCCTCATCGAGTTCGATCACGACTTCCCCCTCGGCGGCTCGCATCACGAAAGTACGAGTCTCCGAGCCGGCCTCCGCCAGCACTTCGCTCCAGCCCCAGGGGAAACGCGCGAGCTCCCAGCGCAGCAGAGTTTCACGTTCAATAGCCGGGTCCGAATATGCTTCCCATTTTGCCGCCGGCCGGCCTGTCACTTCAGCGCTCAGCCAACCCATCCCGGCGGCTTCGAGCAGAAAGACGTTTTTGTTTACAGAGCCATTCGATATCACGTACCGCATGCGGGTGGGCCCAGCCAGCCAGAGCTCCGCGCTCTGGCGCACGGCTTGCTCGCCCGATCCAAACTCCACGGTGCCGAGCGCGCGGGAGTGTTGGCGCGGCGTGGTCGGAGTTGTCTCCGGCTGATGTCGCGCAGCGCACGCGCGTGCGTAAAGGCTGGGCGCGGTAGGTTGTGCCGCGGCTGGTGTCAGTTCACGGCTCGCGCTGCCTTCCCCACATGCGGCCGTGAGCAGGAGCAGAGCGAGAAATCGCTTCATGCTCCGCGCCGCGTCCACTCCAGCAGTCGGCGATTGGCCTCCCGCAGTGTGGATTCTTGTTTGGCGTAGCAAAAGCGCACCCAACGCGCGCCGTCCTGCGGATTGGCGAAGAAGGAAGAACCGGGAACCGTGGCCACCCCGGCATCCTTGACCAAGCGCATGGCGAACGCGACGTCGTTCTCTCCAGGTCGCTGAAACTTCGAGACGTCCACCATCAAGTAGTAGGCACCGTCTGGAGTCTCGCAGGGGAAACCTGCCGCGCGTAGTCCTTCGACCATCCACTCGCGGCGCGCGCGGTATTCCGTACGCAGAGTTTCGAAATAGGCGTCCGGCCACGCCATGGCTTCAGCGACGGCCTCCTGCAGTGGAGCTGGAGCACCCACCGTGAGGAAATCGTGCACTTTGCGAATGCCGGAAGTGAGCGCTGGGGGACTGATCACCCAGCCGATGCGCCATCCCGTCACGCTGAAGGTCTTCGACGCCCCGCTGATCACGATCGTGCGCTCAGC
>CAZCXL010000066.1:0-10477 GCA_964502625.1 uncultured Planctomycetales bacterium
ATTTGGGAAGCCAATCATCGGCCGGACGCGGAGGCGACCGACCCGAAAGTCGGCGGCCACCCCGCAGCCTGTTCTTCGAGCTTGCATCTTGCCGCGGCCTTGCACCTAGTCGCGCGCCAGCCGCAGGACTTCTGGTGCGCGAAACCGCACCTTGCGCCCTTGGATCACGCGCTGCACTTTCTCGCCGGAGTGTTCCGCGACAAGCAAGGCGCATGGATGAAGGCGGAGGCCGCCGAAGGCGCCATGCATCGGCTGCGCCAGTTTTCGCGTGCCGGAGAGCCGGTCTTTCAGTCCTATCACGCCGACGCCGATCCGGATTCTTGGCGCATCCTGCCGAGCGGCACCGTGGGCATTCCCCCGGTGAACAGCGGCTATCTCGCGCTCACCTGGCGTTACTTAGTGGACCACGGCTTCGAGCAGCCGCAGGACGTGCGCTTCTGGTCCTTGCTCGGCGATAGCGAGTTCCGCGAAGGGTCGCTGATGGAAGCGATCACCGATTTCGCCGAACGTGGGCTCAAGGAAGTGGTCTGGATTCTCGACTACAACCGGCAATCGCTCGACGGCACGCGCATTCCCAACAATGCCGTGTTCCAGGGCACCGATGCGGATCGGATCGACGCCACCATGCGCGCCAACGGTTGGGAAGTGATTCAATTGCGCCACGGACCGTTGCGGCGGCGCCTGTTCATGCTGTCCGGCGGAGAAGCCTTGCGGCGCGTGTTGGAGCACGGCTTCAGTGACTACGAGTTGCAAGCCCTGCTCTGGAAGAAGGACGCGGCTCTGCTCAAGGAACGCCTCCTGGTGCACGATCGGCGCGTGAAGCCGCTTTTCGCGGAAGCCTCGGATGACGAGTTGCTCGCGGCGCTCGACGACCTCGGCGGTCACGACCTGGAGAGCATTCTTGCGGCCTATGAGGCTGCACGACAATCCGAGCGACCGGTGATGGTGATCGCCCACACGCTCAAAGGCTGGGGACTCGAGTCGCGCGCGATGCCCGGCAACCACTCGACCGTGCCGATGAAGCCGAGGTGACCCGCTTGCTCGCGGCCGAGGGCATGGAACTCAACGCACCCTGCGACGCCCTGGGCCATTGGAAAGGCTCCGGTCCCGAACGCACTCTGCTCAAGGAGCGCGGCGCGACTTGGCGCGCCGGGGTCGAAGCTCAGGTGAAACGCGTGAGTGCCGTCCGCGAGGCCTATTTGGCGCGACTGGCCTCCACGCTGCCGCTGCCTGCGGATCTCGACATCAATCTTTCCATGACCCCGATCGCCCACTCACAGTGGATGATCGGGCAGGTAGCCGGCAAGTGGGTGCGCATCGCCACCGATCCGGACTACCGCACTGCAGGCCAAGAGCCGGGAAAGGCGCTGAGCACGGAGGAGGCGCGCTGGTCGGTCGCCGCGAACGCGGTGCTGACCATCAGCCCGGACGTCGGCACCAGCACCAACATCAATCCGACGATGGACGGCAAGATCTACGGCGCCGTTCCGGATGAAGACTTCGAACAGTCGCTCGGCCTCTCCGAGCGCGGACGACCTCACCTCTACTCCACGGCGAAACCTTGGACGCGCCACATCCGCTTTGAAATCGCGGAAGCGGCCGCGATGAGCGCCGCCGGCTCTTTCGGCGCCGCCGGAAAATACTTCGGCATTCCGCTGATGCCGCTGATGACGGTCTACGATTTCTTCATCAAGCGCGCGCTGGATCAATTTTATTACAACGCCTATTGGCGCTCGGGTTTCGTGGTGGTTGGAACTCCCTCGGGCATCACGCTTTCACCGGAGGGCGCGCAGCACTCCTGGAAATCCGACCTCCAGATGCCCGCGGCCATTACTTGGGAGCCGTTCTTCGCGCGCGAAGTGGAATGGATTCTTGCCGAATCCCTGCGGCGTCAAGTCTGCAGTGAGAATGAAGACCGCAGCGCGGTCATTTTGCGTGGCGTCACTCGTGGCGCGCGTCAGAAGGAGTTTCTCACTCGCTTGCAAGTTCAAGCGCGCTTCGCCAAGCAAAGCGAGGCCGAAATCATGAGCGCGATCCGCCAGGACGTCCTGGCCGGCGGCTACTGGTTGGTCCGCTCCAACGACGCGTCGGACTACCAACCGGGCGAGAACGTGGTGTGCTTGATGAGCATGGGTGCCCCCACCGCGGAGGCGCTCCAAGCCTCCGACCGTCTACGCACCCTCGGCATCTACGCCGACGTGCTGGTCGTCACTTGCGCCGATTTGCTGCTCGGCCGCTTCGCCGCGCGCGACGGCTACGCACAATTGAAGCGGCTCGGAATCGACGGCACCCTCCATCTCGTCGCTCCCGCAGGCCCGGCACTCGACGCAGCCGACGCCGTGCTCCTGGCCGCGCGCCAAGTTCCGGTGGTTGCCGTCGTGGATGGTGAGCCGGGTCTTCTCGACAACGCCGGTTCGATTCTCGGCGTGCGCCAAATCACGCTTGCCGTCGAGAAGTTCACGAAGTCGGGCCGGCCGAGCGAGGTCTACGCCTACCAAGGCTTTGCTCCGGATCAGATCGCCGAAGCTTGCGGCCGCGTGCTCGCCGAGAGCGCGCTGCGGGAAGTGCGTTTGTCGCGCGATGCGGCCGTTGCACTCGCGCAAGGTCGCACACCCGCTGCGCCGTCCCAAGATTGGCGCGCGCTGTGGCCTTGGACGCTCGACTGAGCGATTCTGGATTCGCGGTCTGACTACGCTTCACGGGTCGCTTTCCCGGCTGCAGTCCGGCTGGATCTTCCCAGAAGCCAGCCCAAGGGCCACGACAACACCCAGAGTGCGGCGGCCACGCCCGCAGCCATCATCAGACCGGAACTGAGTTCGGCCACGAGGGAGCCCCAGTGCACAATCTGTACGGTGCTTTCGGCGGCTGGAGTCGTTCCACCCAAATCTCCGAAGAAATCGAGCGCCACCGCACTCGAAGTAACCACCTTCACGGTCGGGAAGGCCCACACCAGATTGCGAAACGCCGAGCCTGCGCGCCCGAGCCGCACCCAGGCCACCGCAGCGAGTAGCACGTTCACCGTGCAACTCAAACCGAGCAACATCAGGCTCAAGGTTTCGCGCGTCGCCGAGACGAGCGCTGAGGCCGTGTCAGGCGGGGTTGCTTCCGCCCACGGCGCTAGCCGGTCCCGCAAGATCATCGCGCAGGCAGCAGTGAAGCCGAGCAATACCCAGGCCACCGCAGTCTGCGCGATGGCAAAGCGGCGGCTCGACTGGGCATTCCCCGTGAACAGGCCCATGCCGAGCAAGGCGACGCCCAGAAAAAAGAAGGCGACCGCGGCGAGCCCGGCGAGGAAGAACAACTGACTGAACATCTCAGCGATCTTCCGCCTCAGGCAGCATGCCCGCTACGGATTGACGCAATTGGGAGACGTCGAAATCGCGAATCGTGTAGAGGAAAGGCAGCCCCTCAACGCGCAGCCATCGCGTGCCCTCGCGCGCAGGCTTGCCGAGTTCGAAACGCAACACGTTCTCTCCGATTCCCACGTGGAATCGATCTTCGGCGAATCCGCAGCGTGCGGCATCCTCCGCCGGATCGCCTGCGCGCCCGACAACGTCTGCCGCTTGAAGGTCAAGCAGCGTGTGCACCAGCGAATCCCCGGCAAAATCCCAGGCCGCGTGCTCGGGCGTCGGCTCCACGAGCTTCCAGGTGGAACCAAATGCCTCCGATTGTTCGGCAGGAACGCGTTCGATGCGCCATGACTCGGAAGTCGTGAAGTCTTCGCGCCGCACCCAGTCCACTTGCGCAGGACTCACGGCGGCGAGGAAGCGTGTCTCACACCAGGCGACCGGATCCGTGGCGGGAGCGATCGCGTCACCCGAGAGATAAACCGCAGGCCGGTCGGCGCGCCGCACGTAGTACTCGAGCACGGGCTTCTGCCCGGCCACCACGTCTTGCTGGCGAATCTTGCCGACGATGAGATCGGCGACCACTCCGCCGCGTTCGTCAAACAGCGAGATTCGCGTGCCCTCCCCCGCGCCCACTCCGTACTGCGCGTGACTCGCGGCGCTCACGGCGACTTCGTCACGGGTATCGAGCCGCCCCATCATGTCCACGATCTGCACGAACTTGCGCAGGTCGGCCGGATGCTCCTTCTCACGCACCCACCAGCGGTTCTCGCGCCACTCAAGCACCGTGCCCGTGGATCCCGAGCGGATCTCCGCGCGCCGCACGTCCTCACGCAGGCGCGCGAAATCGGGGAAGAGGGCGCGCACGGTGGCGGCAGTGCGCTCGTGCGCGTCTCCACGCCACGGCTGCTCCAGCGCCAACAGCGCAATCCAGGCACCGGCTGCGAACAGCGCGAGCAGGCGGTTGCGGCGGCTCATGAGGCACGCTCCTTGCCGGGATTGGAGCTTGCGGAGAAACCGCGCCGAGATCGGGCGCGTCGGAGCCCGTGCGCGAGCAGTGCGAGCAGGCCCACGCCCAAGGGGGGACCGACTACGTTCATCCAGGCCATCGTGCGCTGACGGCTGCGCGCATATTCCTTGGCCTCGCGGTCGAGCACTTGGTTTTCTTCCACGGTTTGGGCGCGACCGCCTTGCGCCACGATGTAGGCGTTGCGCAGATCCTCCAGGCGACGGCCGATGCGGCCGCGCGAGCGCAGTCCGATCAAGCTCTCGTCGCCGCTCAGCCAGTCGCCGAAGTTCGCGGCGAGTGCGGCGTTGCCGCCACCGGCTTCCTGATTGTTGAGCACGACGTTGTGAAAGAGATCGGAATCTCCCACGACGACGAGAACTCCTGGCGCAGGCTTGAGGTTCGCATGCTCGAGTTGCGGTGAGAAGATTCCACGGAAAGCCACGGCGAGCGGCACCTCACGGCCGGGTCCGCTTTGGCGCGCGAACATGCGCACGCGCTGCTGCACCTCCCGATCTCGAGTGAGAGGCGCGTCTGCAGGAAGCACGCGCGCATCCGGAGAAGCCTTCAGCAGCACTTCCGCGCTGATTCCCGGCGGAAGATCCTTCACTTCGACGGGATGCATCCAGAAGCCGGTGACGTCGCCGATCGCGGCCGTCACGGCGTGTTCGTGATTCAGGCCTGCGCCTTGAATCACCGGAAACATGCCATAGGGTTGTCGAATCGGTACTTGCTGGCGCTCGCTCTGGGTTTCGAGCGTCTCGTAGCCCACGGTCACGGTGAGGCAGCGTTCATCGTGCACGAAACCGCGGCCGATCCGCACGCCCCAACCGGCGAGCCAGGCATCCAGACCGGTGTCCAAGGGCACGGGCACGAACTGCACCGGGTCCACTTGCTCCGTGTCCACGAGGAGCAGCACGCGACCGCCCTCGGCCAAATAGGCGTCGAGCGCCGCGATTTCAGCAGCAGTCATGGACTCCGGACGGGCCACGATCAGGGCCGCAGTGTCGGCTTCGCGCCAAGCTGGATCCTCCAAGGAAACGTCTCGGATCGTGGCGCGGGCCACAAGAATGCCCCGCAATTCTTGGTAGATACGGTCTTGCGGAATCCGCCGCGGCATGCCGGGAATCGGCGGGCCCAGAGCAGACTCGCGCGAGAAGAAAGCGATCTCGGGACGGCGCGGCCGCAACAAAGAAGCCAAACGGGCTGCGAAGGCAAACTCCAACTCGCTTGGAACAGTGAATGGAATCACTTCGCTGCGATCCTGATAGCGCATCTCGAGTCCCTGATACACCAGGACAACGCCCACTTCACCAACATCGCCCGTTGTGATTTGCAGCGGCGTGATGCCGACGTGTTCGGCGTCGCGCTGCGCCACCAAGTCGGTGGTTGGATCCACGGTCTCGATGGAGATTCGCTCTCCACCCGCGGCTTTGGCCTCTGCAAGAAAGTCTTCGATCAGCAGGCGTTGCGGCAGCAGATCCTCCACGCCTTCCAGATTGCGATTGAAGTACAGCTTCACCTGCAGCCGGTCTTCCAAACGCGTGAGCAAGCCCCGCGTGGCCGGATCCAAGGTGTAGAGCCCCTCATCCGTCAGGTCGTAGCGCCACGGCAAGTGACCAGCCAACACCCAGAGCGCCAGCGCGGACACCGTCAAGAGCGCGGCTGTGACCCAGACGCCCGCGCGCGTGCGTTTCTGGGGCGCGCTCATGCGTACCTCCTGCGCTCAACCACCAATCCCGTGCCGCACAAGGCGATTGCGGTGAGGAAGACGTAGTGCAGCACACTGCGTAAATCCACGACGCCGCGCGCGATGGCATGGAAGCGCGCCTGCAAATCCAGTTCGATCAGAATGCGGCCCACTGCGGGCGGCATCGCCTCGGCAGTGGCGGCGAGTCCGATCAGATTCAGCACCATGAGCGCGGAGACTGCGGCGAGCCACGCCACCACTTGGCTGCGCGTGCAAGCGCTAAAAAACAGCCCGACGGCGAGACTGGCGCCCCCACAGAGCAAGGTGCCGAGATAACCACCGATCACCGGACCCCAATCCAGATTTCCGAGGGCGGCCACGGAAAACGGCACGCCGAGCGTGGCCGCGAGGGCGAGAGCGAGCACCGCCCACGCGCCCAGAAATTTTCCCCAGACCAGATCGCGCAAATGGAAAGGCCATGTCATCAACAATTCTTCGGTGCCCGCGCGCCGCTCTTCTGCCCAGGAGCGCATGGTGAGCGCAGGCGCGACGAGCGCCATCAACCATGGCATGTTGCCGAAGAAACCGCGCAGGCTCGCCTCTCCGGCGTCGAAAAAGGGGCCGAGCAAGAACGTGAACGCGGCAGCGGCGGCCGGAAAGAAGGCCAGCACAGCCCAGCCTGTGGGTGTTTCGAAGGCTGCGCCCATTTCGCGCCTCGCCACCAGGCAACTTCTCATGCTGCGGCGCCCTCGGCGCGCTGCAACTCACGGAAGAGGGATTCGAGGCCACCGACTTCGGGAGCGAGTTCGAGCAGCACCACTCCGCGCCGAGCTGCCTCTTGAGCGATGGATGCGACGGCCGCTTCATTGCGGGCCTCGACCAGTGCGGCACTGACCCCGTCTCCGAATCGGCTACTGGTGCGTTCCAGCCAGAGCGAGCCCGCAGCGGCAACCAAGGCGCGCAGGTCGGCCTCGGGGCCGCGTACGGCCACCCGCAGCCGCAGAGAGGCGGAGCGCGCGCTCAGTTCCGTGAGCGCTCCATCCGCGACCACCGCGCCATGGTGAATCAGAATTACCCGATCGGCGACCGCTTCGACTTCGGGCAACACGTGCGAAGTGAGGATCACAGTCTTGCTTCGGCCGAGCGCACGAATCAACTCACGCATCTCCAACACTTGAATGGGATCCAGTCCGTTGGTCGGCTCGTCGAGCACCAAAAGTTCGGGATCGTGCAGCAATGCCTGGGCCAAGCCGGCGCGCTGCCGGAATCCCTTGGAGCACGCGGCGAGCGGGCGCTTCCAGACAGATTCCAATCCCGTCTGCACGATCACCCGATCCACCGCTGCGCGCGCGCCCGCGCCGCTCAGCCCACGAGCCCGCGCGGCGAATCGAAGAAACCCGTCTACCGCCATGTCGAGCCAGAGGGGATTGTTCTCGGGCAGATATCCGACGCGGCGCTTGACCTCGATGGCCTCGGCTGCCACGTCGAGACCGCAGATGCGCGCCGTGCCCGAGTCCGCCGCCAGAAAGCCGGTGAGAATGCGGATTGCGGTGGTCTTGCCGGCACCGTTCGGTCCCAAGAAGGCGGCGATGCAGCCGCGCGGAACCGTGAAACTCACTCCGCGCAATGCCTGCACGGCACCGTAGTTGCGCGAGAGATCGCGGACTTCAATTACTGTCGACGAGCCGGGTGCGTCAGGCGACATCGTCCAGGGAGAACGCGTTGAGGAACTCTTGGTTCGACGCGTAGCGGGCCAGCCGGTCCGCAAGCATTTCCATCGCCTCGCGCGGCTTCATCCGCGAGATGACGCGACGCAGGATGTCCACCTTCTTCATGGTGGCGCGACCGAGCAGACGCTCCTCTTTGCGCGTGCCGGTGTGCTCGATGTCAATGGCCGGAAAGACGCGACGATCCGCGAGCCGGCGATCCAGCGTCAACTCCATGTTGCCGGTGCCCTTGAACTCCTCGTAAATCACTTGGTCCATCTTGGAGCCCGTGTCCACCAGAGCGGTTCCAATGATCGTGAGCGAGCCGCCGTTCTCGGTGTTGCGCGCCGCCCCGAAGAATTGCTTGGGCTGAGTGAACACCCGCGCGTCGAGTCCGCCGGTCATGGTGCGCGCATTCTTGCCGCCCAGCAGATTGTTGTAGGCCCGGGTCATGCGCGTGATCGAATCCAAAAGGATCATCACTTCTTTGCCCGATTCCACCAGTCGTTCCGCGCGCTGCTGCACAATTTCGGCCAAGCGCACGTGGTGAGCGGGTGTTTCGTCCATCGTGCTGACGTAGGCCTCGCCGTGCTGCACCGCCCGCTTCCAATAAGTGCCTTCTTCCGGCCGCTCGTCCACCAGGAGCACGATCAGGTGCACGTCGGGATAGAGGGCTTCCATCGCCGCGGCGATGTTCATGAGCAAGGTGGTCTTGCCGGTGCGCGGAGGGGCGACGATCACGCCGCGCTGTCCGCGGCCGATCGGGCAGAGCAGGTCCACCACGCGCATCGAGAGTTGGTTCTCCTGCACGAAGGTGCCCAACTCGTAGTGGAAGTCCGGATCAATGACCGTCAACTTCTTGAAGTTGCGGCGCTGGCGGCTCTCCGTGGGGGGCACGCCGTCAATGGTCTCGACGGTTTCTAGGCGCGGACCCGGCCGGCCCTGAGCCATCGTTCCACGACCGGCCACCAACATTCCGGTGCGCAGCCCGAAGTGGCGCGTCAGCGATTGCGGGACCAAAGGATCCTCATGGCGCTCGGCGAGGTCTTGAGTGAGCGAGCGCAAGAAGCCATTGCCATCCTGGCGCAGCTCGAGCACCCCACTGAGGGCCACCGGCTCCACGCGGGGCGGAGGCGGGCGCTGTGGCGCCTGCGCCTGTCGGACCTCTTGCGGTCGCTCTTGCGGCCGCCCTTGCGGCGGCGCGGGCTGGAACTGCTGCTGCGGCGGCGGCCCACCGTTCGAGAAGCCGCCACCCCCGCGGCGACGACGACGTCGGCGCTTGCGGCCTCCGCCTTCGTTTGCCGGTGAGTCCGGAGAATCCGGAGAATCCGGCGGCCCGCGCTCGGCTTCAGATTCCACGGCTTGGCCACGCACCGCCGGAGCGGAGACAGCCTCCTCGCCACCCTCTTGCGGGGGGGCTTGGAAGGGTGAAGCACGTCGGCGGCGCGGACGCCGCGGACCGGTACGGTTCAGACCTTGATCGTCAGACACGAATCCTCTCCTGCCGAAAGCCGCTCACGGCAAGCGCGGCGGCACAAATCCCAGGCTGGGAGGGAGAATGGTCGGGGCGAGAGGATTCGAACCTCCGGCCTCTGCGTCCCGAACGCAGCGCTCTAACCAGGCTGAGCTACGCCCCGAAGAAGGCGGGCATTGTCGGGACCCCCTCTACCCAGGTCAAGTATAGCCTGAAACAAGCCCGGTTTCCTCTTCGCAGGAGGATTCCGCGCCCGCTGCGATTACTTGCCGAGATCCACGAAAACGCCGCCGTTCTGGTCGGCGAGCTGCTTCAAGAAGTTGGATGTGAAATCACCGATGGCGATGGTGTGAATCGTCACCTTGCGGAAGCGATTCAACTCGCGGATCGAAGCCAGAATGTCCTCCGTGTCCACCAATTCGCCCACCGTCGGCTTGCCGTCGGTGAGGAAAAAGAGCGTGTCGCCCTCCCCCTCTTTCGCGTCAGTCGCCGAAGCGGTCACTGCGCCGCGCTGTTTGGGATCTTCCGGAACGCCCAAGCCCGCCAACAATCCCGAGTAGGCGTTGGTGCGTCCGTCTTCGAGGCCGGAAGAATTTCGCAAGCCCGACGAAGCGCGCTCGGAGGCCTGCGCCCCGCCGATCGGCTTCAGGGAATCAATCCAGGCGATCGCCGACTTCTTGTTCAGCGTGTTCGCGTTCATCAGGCGGTCTTTCCAAGGATGCACCTGCGTGGCAAAGGACTGGATGTTGAAGCGAACGTTGTCACCCAGACTGTCCACGGACCGCTTAAGTTCTTCCTTCACAATTTCCAATTTCTGGAAGTTGTTGAAACCGCGCTCGCGGAAGGCGTCGCGATTGACCACCAATTCCTCCATTGAACCCGAAACGTCGATCACGAAAACGATGTTGCGGCTGGAGGTGTCCACCCCCATGAAGGACGCCTCCGTCTTAGGCGGGTGATACTGCTGGTTGGCCTCCTGCCGCGCCGCCTTGCGCTTGGCAATGGCTTCATCACTCAGCAACTTGTATCCACCGTTGGCCTTCACGCGATCGATCCAACTGCGCCACAGCGCGGGATCGGGCCCGAAAGGCTCGTCCGTGATCGCAATGAGCGTCGGCCAGATGTCTTCCAGCAAGCGTCCGGATTCGCCGGTCTCGAAGATGCGAATCAAGGGCTCGAGCGCTTCTGCGGTGCGCACGGTGCGCAATCCACGTCAAGCGGCTATGGACACGCTGAGGTTCGCATCATCCAAGG
>CAZCXL010000067.1:0-10445 GCA_964502625.1 uncultured Planctomycetales bacterium
ATTCCTTGGCGCAGGCGTGTTGGACTACCGAGTCGTGCGCTTGCAAACCGGCGCAAACCCGGTTGAATTCGCTGCCGGATCTTCATTCTGGCCCAACTTCGCAGTCAGCGCCGACTTACTCGGCGAAGGTTCTTGGCATTCGAGCAGCGTGGCTTTGCTCGCGAAGCGTGAGTTGCGCGTGAGTCTGGAGTCCACGAAGCCCTTCTGGCGTCCGGGTGAGGAAGCCGAGTTCGTCGTGCAAGCGCGCGATCAGCTCGGCAATCCGGTGCAGGCAGAAATCGCGCTCGGTGTGGTGGACGAAGCGCTGCTCGCCCTTTTCCCGGACGGGACTCCCGCTCTCGACGTCTGGTTCCGCGAAGGCGTGTTCCGTCGTGCCGAAATGCGCACCGCGGCAACCACATTGTTCGCCTACGCGGGAAGCACGCGCTTCGTCGCCCAGGAGATTTTGGATGAACGCCTCGCGCGCGATGCCGCAGCGCAGTGGGACGAGCGGCGCAAGCAGGTAGATGCCGGACTTCAATCCGAGCCGATGGGCAGGCCGGGTGATTCTTCCAGCATGTTGAAGCTGGAAGCCGGGGAGGAGCTGGATCTCAAGGCGCTCGGCTACGCCGCCGAAATGGAAGATTCGCTCGCAAGCGCGGTAGGCGGAGGATCGGGAGGGAGGTATGGCGGTCGCGGCGGTCGCGGCGGAAAGCGAGGAGGCAACCCCTCTCCGAGTTCGCCTCGTTCGGAGACAGGCCAGACTGCAATCGAGGCCGCGCTCGAGGAAGCCTTGGCCTACTGGAATGCGCGCGTGGTGACGGACGCTCAGGGGCGTGCGGTGGTGCGCTTCGTGATGCCGCAACGCAGCACGAGTTGGCGCGCGCTCGCCCGCGGCGTCGGCGCAGACACTTTGCTGGGACAATCTGCTCTTGTGATTGAATCGCGGGCGGACTTCCTGGTGGAGTTGCGCTCCCCTGCGCGACTCGTGGAAGGAGATCAGCCCGTCTTCGGCGCCTTGGTGCACAACCTCACCGGCAAGGACGGCGAGGCTGAAGTCACTCTGGAGTTGAGCAATGGCTCCCGCACCTGGAGCGTGCCCGCGCACGCGACTTTTGCAAACGGGCAGCGCACCGCCGATCTCTCATTCCCTGCTCCGCGCGATCTCAGTTTGCCGCCTGGCGGGTCCCTCAGCGTGCTGATGCGCGCAGCGGGCCGCTTCGGCGAAGCGGATCTCACCGCCTCCGCGCAGCGGAGTCTTTCCGTGCAGGCTTGGGGTACTTCCTATGACACGACTGCATCCGGTGTGCTGACTTCTGAGCAATCCTTCACGCTCAGTCTGCCCTCCGGGCACGAGTGGCAAGACGGCCGACTTGAGATCGCCTTGGGACGCGGCACCGTGGCGGTGTTGATCGAAGAGGCGCTCGGACGCGGCTTCGATTTCCGCAAGCACGCGAGCAGGGTGCCGCCGCTGCGCTCGGAACTCGGCTCCGAGCTGGTGGGAGTGAGCGCCGTGCTGGCCTACGCCGAAGCAGGCGGGCAAGTGAATCGCGAGGACCTGGCGGCTCTGCGCGAGCGCGCCGCGGGACTCGCCGCCGCGCTGGCCAGCTCGCAGAACGCAAACGGCTCCTGGTCGTGGAGCGCGGGTGGAGCGGATTCCGACGAAACCACCGCGCGCGCGCTATGGGCACTGTGTGAAGCACGCGCGCGTGGCGTGCACGTGCCGGCTGCTTCGGTGGACAGCGCGGTGAGCTATTTGCAGAACGCGCTGCGACTCCTTCCCGGCCACGCGCTCGAAGAAACGGCCATGGTTCTGCACGCGCTCGCTTGCGCCGGTGCCGCCGATTTTGGCGTCGCGAACCGGCTGCATCGCTCGCGTGCGGAAATGGGTGCGGCGGGGCTCGCCTACACCGCGCTTGCGCTGAGCCGTTTGGAAAGTCATCAGCTCGCGACGGAAGTCGCGGCTCTGTTGATTGAACGCTTCTTGCCGGGCTACGGCTGGAAGGCGGATCTGACTCACGGTTGGCATCGCTTGCCGATTGAGCGCAACGCTCTTGCTCTGCTCGCACTGCAATCCGCGATGGTGCGCAATGAAGTGACCGAGCGCGCCGCCGCCGACTTGCTCGATGCGCGCCCGTGGAACTTGGGCGGTTCCAGGGGCATGGCGCTGGCTGCGCTGGCGATGCACCACGGCAAGACGCAACCCGCCACGGACGATTTCGAGGTGATCGTGGAGGCTGCGGGGCAGAAACAGAGCCTGCGCTTTGTGGGTGCAAGCGCCATGCAGCGGTTGGAGTTCCCGATCGCGGACCTCTCCTCTGCGGCCCAGATTCGGCTCAGCCTGCGCGGCCGCGGCGCTCCGTTGTTCACGGCGCGGCTGAGCGGCACGACCCGCAAGATCGTGAAATTCGAACACGCGGATCTACGCGTTCTTCGCCAGCGCTACCTCGCAACTCCCACACGCTTCGAAGGTCGCGAAATCGCGCCGGGCTTCGGCGTGCTGGAGCGCGTTGATGAAGCCTGGGAGAACACGGTCGCGCAATGCGCCTTCGGCGCCGAAGTGATCGGACAGGTGGATTTCTGGCGGCGCTGGAATAACCGGGAGACCGATCAGGACGGTGATTACCTCACGCTTGAGATTCCGCTTCCTCCGGGCGCGCGCATCGTTCCGCAGAGCGTGAGCGGCAGTCTTGAATCTTGGGAAGAACTCGAAGGCGTGTTGCACGTGCGCATCGGGCGCGGCCGCTCGGGGGGCACGATTCAGTACCGCCTTGCTGGCACGGTTCCCGGCGTCTGGCGCGTGGGACCGGCGATTCTGCGCTCGGCGTACGACCTTGGTCGTCGTGCCGATGGCGAGCCCGGACTGCTCACCGTGTTGGAGCGCGGTGGAGTTCCGGATGATGCCTATCGCGCCACTCCGGATGAGTTGTACAGCCTGGGCAAGGCTCAGTATGAAAGTGGCGATCTCACCCGCGCTGCGGAGAATCTGCAGAAGTTGATGGACGGCTGGGAGCGCGTGCTCCGGGATGACACCCTGCGTTCCACGGCCGAGATGCTGCTCTACGCGGCCATCGCGCGCGAGGACGCGCCGCGCATCGTGCGTTCCTTTGAGATCCTGCGCGAGAAGAGTCCGCAACTCACGATTCCCTTCGCCCAGGTGATCGTGGTGGGGCGCGCCTATCGCTCGCTCGGCGAGCACGAGCGCGCCGCGCGCATCTTCCAGGCCGTGATCGAAGAAACCTTCGGCAAGGATTTGCGCGTTGCGGGCGTGTTGGAGCTCCAGGGAGAGTTTCCGCGCGCGGCGGATGCCTTGTATCGCCTGTGGTTGGAGTACCCCGACCTTCCGGTGGTGGAAGAAAGCGCGCTCACGCTCGCAGACAAGCTGCTGCGTCGCGCGCCCGAGGCCCACTTGGACCTCACGCTGATCAAGGCCGGTTACGACCGCGCGGCGCTGATTGGCGTCAGCGTGCAACTGTTGCGCGCCTTCCAGTCCTTCTACGCCACGGATCCGCTTGCTGCGGATGCGGGCCTGAACCTCGTGAGCGCGCACCTCAATCTCGAGGATTATGAAAACGCCTCCGCGCTCGCCGTGGAGATGGCCGGACGCTTCACCGACCGTCGCTGGTCGGACACCTTCGCCTACACCGGCGCCGTCGCAGACTGGTACTTGGGGCGCGACGACGCGGCTGTGAATTTGCTGAAGCGCATTGCCGACGCTGTGTACGTCGGCGCGGACGGCGCGGAAAGCCGCAGCGCCAACCGGGATCTTGCGCTCTACATCCTGGGCCAGATTCATCACGCGCGCCAAGAGTTCGGCGAGGCTGCCGAGTTCTACGAGAAGGTTGCGCAAGTGTTCAACGACGCGCGCGACGCGCTCTCTGACTTCCGTGAGAAGCGATTGACGATCGAGGAAGTGACCACGGCGCGTCCCGGTGAGGCTGCGGTCGTGAAAGTCAGCCACCGCAATCTTCAGGAGGCCGAGGTATTGGTCTACCCGGTGGACCTACTCACGCTCACGCTGCGCGAGCGGAATCTCGCGGGCGTCACCGGCGTGAATCTCTCCGGCATTGAGCCGACCATGCGCATGACTCTGCCGCTGAACGCTTCCGCGGCGCTGCGTCCGCAAACCACCGATCTGCGCTTCGAATTGCCCGGGGCGGGCGCTTACCTGGTGATGCTGCGCGGGGAGGAGTTGCACGCCAGCGGCTTGGTGTTGATTTCCGATCTCGAAATCGAAGTGCGCGAGGACGCCCAGCAGGGACGCCTGCGCGTGCAAGCCATCGAGCGCGGCAGCGGGCGCTATCTGCGCGACGCGGACGTGCGCGTGATCGGATCCGGCAATGCGCGCTTTACTTCCGGCAAGACGGATCCGCGCGGCATCTTCGTCGCCGACGGTCTGGCCGGATCGAGCACCGTGATCGTGCGTTGGGACGAGCGGCACTACGCCTTCTTCCGCGGCGAGCAGGTTCTGGGTCGCCAGGAGGACCAGCGCGCGCAGAAGGATAAGGGGGGAATGGACCGCGTAGAGCAACTGGACGCCTCCGACTATCTCTCGAACGTACTGAATGAAAACTCGCAGCGCCAGGAAGAGCGCAGCGCCAATCTCAGGTCTCAGATCGACAAGGACCGCGCTGGAGTTCAAGTTCTTCAGGTGAAGTGATCTTCGGCTAGGCTGATGCAACCGCGGTCCGGACCGTAAGGTCACACGGGTCAGCATGCTCAGCCTCTTCGCCCTTCTCTTTGCACAGCAGCCGGTCGACCTCCTTCCCCAGCCGGCTCTGGCCGTGGGCGCGTGGGAGCACCCCGCTGAGACGGTGCGCAGCGTGCTCGCAGGCGAGATGTGGAGTCGGGCGCAGAGTGCGGGGCTCTGGCAAGAGCTTCAGGAGCAACCGGGTTTCGGCCTCGTGCGATTGGGATGGAGTGCCATCAGCGCACCGACGGGCGGAGATCCCACGGCCTTCGTGAACGCGCTCGCCGGCGGCGGCATTGCCGCGGCCTTGGTGGCGCGCGACGGCGCGGAGCCGGGCCTGGTGGCGGTGGCGCGCCTGGGCGACGCGGATCGTGCGGAAGCCTGCCTGGAGCAAATTGCGCTGCTCATTCAAGTGCCCCCGCGCCAAATGCGCGGCGAGACTTGGGAGCTTCCGCTCGGCGAAGCGGTGCTCGCGCGCGAAGGTGGTTTTCTGCTCTTCGCCTCGAGTCAGGCATTGATGATTCAATGCCGAGAGCGCAAGCTCGCCCTCGCTGAGGCTGGTTCGCGCACGCATGCGCTGGCCCCGGGGCCCGCCGTGGTGCGCCAGCGCGCGCTCGCAAGCGTTCCGCCGGCCAGCGTGTGGGTGTGGGCCAGCGGCGCGCTGTTGCGGGTCAACGGCTACCCGGAGCTGCCGAATGACCTCGGCGCCAGCCTGCTCGCCGCGGATCTGCATGAGGCCCTGCGCGTGTCCGATTGGGCCGGTGCCACGCTGCTCGTGAATGGTGAAGAGTTGCGTGCGGAACTCGTGGTGCCGGAGCCGACGGGGCTTCCAGAGAGCCATGCTCCCTTCCGTCC
Organism: uncultured Planctomycetales bacterium; assembly: GCA_964502625.1. Classification (GTDB taxonomy): domain Bacteria; phylum Planctomycetota; class UBA1135; order UBA1135; family UBA1135; genus JAQBVK01. The sequence continues at coordinate 5,525 of CAZCXL010000067.1, forward strand.
GGGCTCGGTACCGGTGTCCGTGCCGAAAATCGGCGGGGAGATGATGCGCGGAGTGATCGTGCGCGATTTCGGCGGCTGGTACAACGCACGCGACCTCTACGCCAATCCGGCGGCCGTGGCCGGCTCGGTGGAGGGCGACGGAAATTTGCGCCTGCTGTTCGGACGCGATTTCGGCCCTGAAGTGCTGGCGTGGATGGAACCGCAAGCGCGGCTGCTGATCGCGCGCAACTCGGACGCCGGCGCGCGCGCGCTGGATCTGGAGTTGCCGGCGGGAGCGCTGGGATTGAAATTGAAGCCCGACGCGCCTGCGGGAATTGGCCAAGGTTTCATCAATGCCTTCCTGGCCGCAGTGAGTTTGACCAACTTCCAAGCCGGCGCCGCCGACGAGAAACAACTGCTGCTCGGCATGGAGCAACTCGCGGATGGCAGTCTGATGTACGTCGGACGGCGGCCCGCGCTCGGGGCCGGCATCAGCGCGCCCCTTGCGCATAATGCGGAACCCGCGCTTTATCTCGGCGCAGGCGGCGAGATCTGGCTCAGCAGTTCGATCGGTTTGCTGCGGGAGATCATTGCCGCCCCGGTGGAAATGGTTGCGTCGGAGGCCTCGTGGGCCGAGTTGCAGATGCCGCCCGTCGCCGATCTTCTGCATCGCGCGCGCGGCGCCATGGTGGCGCAGCAAATGTTGAAGAATGGCGGCGACCTCGTTGCCGCAGAACATTTCGCAGATCTGGTGGAAGCCGGCGCGCGTCTGCTCGACGGCGCGAAACTTCGCTTCGGCCCGTCAGACGGATTTTGCACCGTGCGCATGGAGGTCTTTGCCCGCGCTCGCTGAACCGCTCGCGCCGCGCCCGCGCGATCCTGCGCAGGCGCTGCAGCCTTACGATCCGTCCGCGGGGCACGGTCCGTGGGATGCACGGCTCGCAGCTCATCTCTTGCGCCGCGCGCTTACAGGACCGCGCCCGGGCGAAGCGCCGACGCTTGCGCAGCGCACTCCCGCACAGGCCGTGGACTCCCTGTTCAACACGGAAAACCTTGCGCGTGAAGACGTTTGGTCGCGCGCCGGTGCAGCGCTGGCCGCCGCAGGCGAGCGCCCCGCCCTCGCGGCGTGGTGGTTGATGAAGTTGACGCACGAAGATCGCGCCACGGGGGCGCGGCTTGCGCTCTTTTGGCACGATCACTTCGCTTGTGCGCAATCGAAAATCGGCGATCTCGGCTTCTTGCACCGACAGCACGAAACGTTCATGGCCTTGGGCGCCGGGCGCTTCCTTGATCTGCTGCTGGCCGTCGCGCGCGATCCCGCGCTGCTGCGCTTCCTCGACGGCGACGGCAACCGTCGAGGCATTCCGAACGAGAACCTCGCGCGCGAGGTGCTGGAATTGTTCACGCTGGGCGTGGGTCACTACACAGAGCAAGACATTCGCGAGGCGGCGCGGGCGCTCACGGGCCGCACCGTGCGCGGGCGCGACTATCGCTTCGTGGAGGCCTACCACGATCCGAGCGAGAAGCGCTTGCTCGGAGAGTCTGCTCCGGATGGCGATGCGGTGTGCCGGATCGCCGTGGCACAGTCGGAGTGTCCGCGCTTTCTCGCGGCAAAGTTCTGGAGCTTCTACGTCTCGCCGGAGCCGCCGGAAGACGTGATCGCGCTGTTGGCCGAGCGCTGGCGCGCGCAGGAGTTGGACGTCCGCTGGCTGTTGCGCACTCTGCTTTCCTCGCGCGCCTTCTACTCGGCGGAGTCCTATCGCGCGCTGGTGAAGTCGCCGGTGGATCTGGTGGTGGGCACCGTGCGGGCATTGGGCGCCAAGCCGGAGTTCGCGGCCTGCGCGCGCGCCTGCTCCGAGATGGGGCAGGAGTTGTTCGAGCCGCCGGGAGTGCAAGGTTGGGCGGGTGGTGAGGCTTGGATCCACACCGCCGCTTGGATCGCGCGCACGAATTTTGCGGGCAGCGTGGCCGAGGGTGCAGAGTCCTTGGTGCGCGGCGCGGCACTCGAATCCTTGTTTCCGCCCCGTCGTCGCGCAGGCATCGGAACCGCGCTCGAGGATCTCGCCGCGGCATTTCTCGGCGGAGACCTTCCCGCACAGCGTGCGCAGGCCTTGACGGCCGCACTGAATTCAACTTCTGATCCCGCGCTCTTCCGCGCCGCCGCACACGCTGTGCTTTGCTCACCGGAGAATCATCTCGCATGAGTCTCGACCGTCGCGAATTCCTTCGTCTCACGGCTGCTGGCGCTGCCGGCGCCACTTTGCTCTCTGGCGGTTTGCGCGCGTGGAGTGCGCCTGGTGCGCGCGGCGCAGAAGACCGACGATTGGTGCTGCTCTTCCTCGAAGGCGGTAACGATGGGCTCAACACCGTCGTGCCTTTCGAAGACGCGCTCTATCACGCGGCGCGGCCGAAGATCGGGCAACGTGATGCGGGCTTGGTGAAATTGGATGCGGTCACGGCATTGCATTCGCAACTTGCGCCATGGCGCGCGGCATGGGATGCCGGGAAGTTGGCGGTGCTGCGCGGGGTGGGTTACGGGAAGCCGGACCGCTCGCACTTTGTGTCGCGGGACGTCTGGCACAGCGGCCTGCGCGACGACGCGGCGCGGGCCACGGGCTGGGTGGCGCGCGCCGCGGAGGCGGCGGCGGCAAATGGATTGCCACCGGTGGCGCTCGGCACGGACGAGGCGCCGCTCCTGTTGCGTGGAACACAGCGCACGGGATTGACGGTGCGCGGCATGGAGGAGTTTCGCGTGCAAGTCGGCGAGTCCGAGCGTGAGGCGCGGCAGCGCGCACTCGATGCCGGAGCTGCGGGCGGCGCGGGCGGAGCGCTGGCGGACCGCATTGGGGCGACTGCGGCGTCGGCCTATGACACAGCGGAGACGCTGCGGCGCGCGGTGGAACGCATCCCGGAGGGGGGGGGATATCCGGAGAACGGACTGGCGACGCCGTTGCAGTTGGCGGCCAGGATGTGTCGCGCCGAGGCGGGTCCGCCGGTGATGTGGACGCGGCTTGGCGGCTTCGACACGCATGCCGCGCAAGAAGGAACGCACGCGGCGCTGCAGCAACAACTTGCCTCAGCCACGGCATCCTTCCTGACCGATCTTGAAAGTGATGGCACCGATCGCCGGGTGCTGCTCCTGATCTACAGCGAATTCGGGCGGCGCGTGCGCGAGAACGGAAGCGCGGGCACCGACCACGGCTTCGCGGCGCCGATGTTTGCGTTGGGCGGCGGGGTGCGCGGCGGCCTCGTTGGGAAGCCCTCCGACCTCGGCGATCTCGACGATGGCGACGAGCGCGCGCAGACCGACATGCGCGCCGTTTTCAGCGAGGCCGTGCGCGATTGGATGCGTTGGCCCGCCACCGGTCTGTTCGACGGCGCCTTCGCCGACGGTAAGGCGCGCGTGGGTTATCTCAAGTCCTGAACGCCTCGGCGGATGGTCACGCTTTGTGATCGTGCCCGCCGCGCGGTCACTCCTGCGGCCGTACGGGCTCTGGATACCGATAAACCTTTCCCGCTTGCAGTTTCAGATCGCGCAGCACGGCCCGGCCCGCCGGGCCAAAGTCCAGGGTGACTTCGGTCGCGTCAGCCGGGATGGGGCCGATCTCGAAGATGCCGTCTTGCCAGGGTCCCCAATCAAAGAGCGGCGAAACCTCGTTCGCAGGATGTTCGCTCTGGGAAGTGACTCGCCATCCGAGATGTCGATGGAGGAATCCAGAATCGAGGCGGCCCACAATGCGCGCGCCCGATTCCACGCGCAGGATGACATCATGCCTACCTTCGACGACCTGCTCCGCGGTTGTCGGACAGTGCCACCACGTGGCCGCGCGGAGATTCAGAGAGCTTTGTGGCGGCCACGGTCGCCTGATGAAGAATTGTCCGTCGGAAACCTGGGCAGGTGCCATTACGTTCTCGCTGACCAAGATCGTGGCGTCGGAGAGACTGTTGCCAGCAGAATCAAGGATTCGGCCGGTGGCGAAGAGTTCTCGGTCATCCACTGGAAACTGCAAGCGCACGGATGATTCGCGCAGCGTGGCGCCCAGGACCGGGAGGTAACGAGGGTAGTAGCCTTGCCAGCGCGCAGAGCGGATGGTGACGCGGCGGTCCGTATCCAGCATGAGATTGGGAAGCCGTAGTGAGAATTCACCTTGAAGATCGGTGGCGAATCTGACGGCAGGCAGGCTCGAATTCCATCCGTCCAGCACGAGGTCTTGGTCTGCTGCAGGCGCGCCATCGGGATCCAGGAGCGCACCACGAATTACCCGACTCTCGTCGCGTGCGTTGAGACAGGAAAAGATGGTTTCGTCTGCGCTGCGTGGTCCTACTAGCTCCATGGACACGGGAAGATCGCCTTTGAAGAGATAGGCGCCCACTCTCCAACGCTTGCCAAGAGGAACTCCGGTGAAGTGAACACTCCCGCCTTGAGCCACCATGCTCATGGAGCCAGATAGCCCATATTCGTCCCAACGTTGAGCTCGGGCGGAATCGCTCTCCTCCAGATAGATGGCGCGCGGATCACGCACGACTTGACCATCCCCGTCCCGCAACTCGATCTCGATGCAGCCACTTTCGCGAAGTGGAATCACATAGTCGCGCAACGATTGACCCTGAGGCATCTGCACGGGATTCGAGCGATCGAAGCCAGCCCAAAGCGTTCTTGGCTCACGATCCCTGCCCTCGAGTTCAAATGGAAACTCAGGGATCTGGTGCTCGACCTTGGTGGAGTCGACGCGGAACAGGACGCCTCCGCCGTCCGCGAACGCACGGCCTAAGAAGATGGGCACGGAAAGATTGCAGCCGCGTTCGGATGCCTCAAGGCGGAGTGTCCAGGTGCGCAAGGGCGGCAAATCCAAGCGCAATAGGGCGATGGAATGGCGTGCATACGCTTCGAGGACCTCGAACCCGCCAACATAAACCCGATACCAAGAATCCGATTCTGAGC
>CAZCXL010000068.1:0-8016 GCA_964502625.1 uncultured Planctomycetales bacterium
CGTCGTTGCCGGTGGACCGCGCTGGCTGCGGCGTGGTGGCGGTTGGCAACAACGTCGTCGTCTACTACGGCAACTGGACCGTCTACTCCAACAACGGCGACAAGTACAGCGTGTCCGCGAACACCTGGGCTCCGGCAGTGATCCCGGCCGGCCCGCTCGGTAAGCGCGCTTTCGCCTACGGTCTGCTCAACATCCCGGGCACCAAGGGCGCCGCGGCGATCTGCGGATGGGCCGGCGCCTATCTGTCCGACTCCGCGCGGCTGCAACCGTAGTCTCAGCGTCTTCTCTCGGGCGGCTCCCCTCACAGGGAGCCGCCCTTTTTCTTTCCCTACGCGCGCCTCACTGGCCGATCCTTGCGCGCAGGCCGTGGCTCAGAGACCAGCCCTGTACTTGACTCGGATCACGGACTGCGGCTTGCAGGAAGCGCTCGGCTCCAATCAAGGCGGGAGCGTTCGGAATGCTCACCACGAGTTGCGCCGCGCCGGAGGAGTTGGTGCTCAGCGGAACGCGCGCCACCAGACGGGCACTATCCACCAGGCGCCAGCCGCCGAACATCGGGGCATCGGCGGCGGCGGCGCACACCATGAGGAAGCCGCTGGCGAGGGGCGCCGCACCATTCAGGCTGAGAGTGGCGCTCTGGCCGATCAGAGGCGGACCGCTTGCACTGAGATGGAGCACGTTCGGGGCTCCGCGCAGTTCGCCGTAGGGAAAGAATCCGGGCGTGCCCGGCGCGTAGTCCCACACGCCGCGACCGTAAGTGCCGAAGCGGATGAGATTTTGGGACGGAATGCTTTCCACGGACCAGTAGAGGGTGAGCGGCGCTTCGACTCCCAGGATGTCGCTCCACGTTTGCGTGGTGGGGTCCCATTCCCACGCGCCGGTTTCCGAAGCGGCGTACATGCGTCCGCTGCCGTCCACGCCCTCGCACAGTCCGTAGATGAGGGTGTCGGGGAGGCCGGTGCGGCGCGCGGTCCAGGTGACGCCGCGGTCGCTCGAGAACTTCACGGGGGCGGCGGAATAGCCGGATCCGGCGATCCACACTTCATCCAGATTGCGTGACGAAGGCACGATCGTGGTGCCGTAGAAGTAATGCGCGCCGGGGCCCGTGCTGGCGCTTTGGGTCCAAGTGACGCCACGGTCCGCAGAGTGATAGATCTTGCCGTCGGTCGACACGCACCAGGCGTGTAGGGGATCGAGCGGAGAGAAGCTCAGCGCCGAAAGCACCGGACTGAAGGATTGCGCGGAAAGTTGCGAGTAGGCCCAGGTGGTCGTGCTCGTGCGTTCGTAACGCCAGATCTTGCTGCCGAGCAAGTAGAAGACCTCGGCGTTCTCCGGATCGGCAACGAGATAGGGCAGCCATTGGCCGTCGAAACCCGCCGGGAAATTCACGGTGCGCAACACGGGTGCGGCCTCGCCTTCGCAGACGAGCACGAAGCCGGGGTAATCCGAGTACACGAGATCGTGACTGCCGTTTGCGGAAGACAAGTGCCCGTAGTCACCGGTGATGAGTTCAGTGAAGTCCGCCCACGGACCGCCGCCGCCGGGAGTGCCCAACACGGAGCGCTGATAACCCTGGTCCTGGGATCCGACGTGCAGATACTTCGGATCGCGTCGGCTCGTGTGCGTGGCGTAGTACTGGCCGACGCCGAGCCCGACGGCGGACAGCCAGTTGACCTTGTCAAGTTGTGTCTTGCTCTCGTAGGTGCCACCGTGCGTGTTGACGTACCAGCGCTCACCCGAGGGGAGCGAAGCGTCGGGAATGGCGCTGACTCCCATGATGTCCGCGTGCAACCGGAATTGGCGATTGCCCGGATGCTCCCACCACGGGTTCACGTAGGCGAAACTCGCGCCGCCGTCGAAGGAAACCCACAACTCCACGCCGCCGTAGCAGATCACCTGATCATTGGTGATGGAAGTGCCGAAGGCGCTCCACATCTCGGGCATGTCGCGTTTGTAGGTCCACGTGTTCCCGGAGTTGGTGGAGCGCCAAAGCTCCCAGGTGCTGCCATGCCGGGCCGCGACCGAAAAAACCGTGTTGCCGGATGATTCGTGACCGCCGAAACGCAGGTCAGTAGCGCTGAAAGAAAGCGGGGATCCCATGCCCGCGAAGTTGGCGCCGCCATCCGTCGAAATGCTGAGCCGGTTCTGCTCGAACAGGTAGACCGGACCGAGCGCATCGCGCGGGGTCCAGAGATCCGCCGTGCTCCCAATGATGTAGCGAGAAATGGTGAAGGATTGTCCACGGTCCGTGGAGCGCCACACCCTCCAGACGGAGCCTTGCTTGCCGAGCAGCAGCACCGTGCGCGTCGCGTCGCTCAGACAGATCAGGCGACGCACTTCGCCCAGATTGACGAATCCGCTCGGAACGGTCCAGGTTGTGCCGCCGTCCGCGCTGCGCAGCACTTTGCCGCTCACCGCGCGCAGCAGGATGTCTTGGCTGCCGCTCGCCGGGGGAACCACCGTCACGAGATGCGCGCCGCCATAGGCGTTGTCGCCGATCGCGGTCCACGCACTGCCGTCCTGCGGACCACGAAACAGTCCGCCCAAAGAAGTGCCAACGTAGAGCTCCAGACCGTTACTGCTCGGCGCTGCCACAAAGGTGCTGCCTGCCAGATTGCGGCTGCCGACCTCATCCCACGCGCCGCTCGACACCGAACGCTGGCCCTGCTGCTGATTGCGGTGCTCCATCGCCACGCGCCGGTTCTCGTCTTCGATCGCGCGCCAATCCACGCCGGGGCCCGCGCGGTGCATGCTCTCCACCCACTCAGCGCGACGCTCCTGGCCTTCCTCTCCTTCTTCAGAATCCTCCATGCCGGCCGGTCGCGGAAAACCCGCTTCGAGGACGCCACTGGTGGGTGCCGCGCAGGCCGTGAGCCAGAGGGAAATGGCGGGGAGCAGAATGCGGCGAAAATTCATGGTGACCGTGGGTTCCTTGCAAGATTACCACGCAGTCCGTGCGCCACGGCATGATCGTGGCCGCACATGAGTCGCTCAGTCTCGTTTTGGTCGCGCAAACTGCACCGCTGGGGCGTGGTGATTGTCGCGCTTCCGTTCCTGCTCATTCTTGGCACTGGAATGCTTCTCCAGTTCAAGAAGGAGGCGGCTTGGATTCAACCGCCGACTCTGCGTGGGGTGGGTGGAGATCCTGCGATTGGATTCGCGGCAATCCTGTCCGCCGCGATGAGCGCGCGGGAGGCGGAGATTGAGGGTTGGGAAGACGTGGATCGCTTGGACGTTCGCCCGAGTCATGGTCTCGTGAAAGTGCAGTCGCGCAACGGCGTGGAAGTGCAGGTGGACACCAGTAACGGTGCAGTGCTGCAGGTGATGAAGCGCAGGTCCGACCTCATTGAGACGCTGCACGACGGCTCTTGGTTCCACGCCAACGTAAAACTCTGGCTGTTCTTTCCCGTGGCGATCGTGCTTGTGGTGATGTGGCTCACCGGCATGCAACTCTGGTTGCTGCCGCATTGGGCGCGTCGCCGCAAGCGGCGAGCGCAGCGTTAAGCCGCGCCGTCGCCCAGGAAGAAGTCGTTGCCCTTGTCGTCCGTGACCAAGAAGGCGGGGAAGTCCACGACTTCGATGCGCCACGCGGCCTCCATGCCGAGTTCTTCGAACGCGAGCTTTTCCACTTGCTTGATGCAGTCGCGCGCCACGCGTGCGGCCGAGCCGCCGATGGTGCCGAGATAGAAACCGCCATGCTTCTTGCAAGCCTGCACGACCGCGCGCGAACGGTTGCCTTTGGCGAGCATGATCTTGGAAGCGCCGCGCTCCTGGAAGAAATCCACGAAGGAATCCATGCGGCCTGCGGTGGTCGGACCAAAGGCGCCGGACGGCATGCCTGCGGGAGTCTTCGCGGGTCCTGCGTAATACACCGGGTGATTGCGAAACCACTCAGGCAGTACTTCTCCCGCGAGCGCGAGCTCACGCAGCCGCGCATGGGCGAGATCACGCGCTACTGCCAAGGTGCCGCTGAGTGAGAGACGGGTGCGGACCGGATGCCGGCTGAGTTCAGCGCAGATCTCGGACATGGGCCGATTCAAGTCCACGCGCACGACTGCGTCGGAAAGCTCTTCGGCGCGGGCTTCCGGCAGGAAACGCGCGGGGTCCCGCTCAAGCTGCTCGAGGAACACGCCTTCGCGGGTGATCTTGCCCAGAATCTGGCGATCGGCGCTGCAGGACACACCAATGCCGATCGGCAAGCTCGCGCCGTGGCGCGGCAGCCGGATCACGCGCACGTCGTGGCAAAAATATTTTCCTCCAAACTGCGCGCCGATGCCCAGACCACGCGCCAGTGCGTGTACTTTTTCTTCCCAGTCCGGGAGGCGAATCGCGTGTCCGGCCAAACTGCCTGCCGTTGGCAAACCGTCGAGGGCGTGCGCACTCGCGAGTTTCACCGTCTTGAGGTTCATCTCCGCAGACAATCCGCCGATCACCACCGCAAGGTGATAGGGCGGACATGCCGCTGTGCCCAGTTCCTTCAGTTTTTCACCCAGGAACTGGAGCAGCAAATCTTCACGCAGGAGCGAGGGTGTGGCTTGATAGAGAAAACTCTTGTTCGCCGAACCGCCACCCTTAGCCATGAAGAGGAAGTGGTATTCCTCGCCCTCGTCGGCGTAGAGATCCAATTGCGCAGGCAGATTGCTGCCCGTGTTCTTTTCCACGAGCATGCTCAGCGGCGCGAGCTGGCTGTAGCGCAAATTGCCCTCCGCGAAACTGCGCCGCACGCCGCGGGTCAACGCTTCCTCGTCGCCACCGCCGGTCCACACCTGCTGGCCCTTCCATCCCATGACGATCGCCGTGCCGGTGTCTTGGCACATGGGCAGCACTCCTTCGGCGCTAATCGCAGCGTTGCGCAGCAGATCGAGTGCGACAAAGCGATCGTTTGCGCTCGCTTCCGCATCGTCAAGGATTGCGCGCAACTGCGCGAGATGACTGGTGCGCAACAGATGCGCGCAGTCGCGGAATGCCTCGCGCGCCAGTTGTTCGAGTGCGGCCGTCTGCACTTGCAGGATGGGCTGGTCCGCGAAGGAGGTGCTCTGGACGAAATCGCCTGCGAGGCGACGCCAGTTCACGGTCGCATCATCACAAGGGAAGAGCGGGTGATGGGCCGGCTCGGGCGCGGACTTCGCCATGGGCTGTCCATTGTCCGGCCGCGTCAGGCCGTGCGCGGCAGCCGCAGTTCGAGCGGTTGATCCAAACCCGGCCATTCGCGGACGGGCTCTCCCTGAAGGATGATTTCCAAGGCGCCGCGTTCCCAGAGTCGGCGCGCGGCACGCCAAGCCCGCTCGTGTTCGGCCGTGTTCTGCGGCTGCAGCTCCGGAGGCAATGCGTCCTTGAGCTGACGCGAGGCGCCGCACGGCTGCTGCCCGAGAGCCAGCAAGAGAGCGCTCTCCAAAGCAAAATCCACGGGTTCCAAGAGCCCGCGTCCGCAACGCCCCGTGCAGGCCTTGCTCCCGGAGGTGGCGGATCCACACCACGTACAGAGCTTGTTTTTAAGGGAAATTTGCATGCACTCTGTGCCGAACGCGGATTTCACCCGTCTCGTCCGGAATCATCATGCCTGCGGCGGCTTCTGTCCAGTCCGGCAGCGTCAGAATCTTGGCATGCGTCGCTCGCTTCTCGCTCTTGGACTGTTGGCCTCTCTGGGATCTTGCGCCGCGCCCGGCAGTCGTGCGGAGCACACTTGGTCGTGGGTGTGGATCCTCACCGGGCCGAACGATAGTCAGGTGCAGGGCGCTGCCCGTTCGGAGGTGTTCGCGGGTCACTTCGGAAACATGGCCCGGATGGCGGAGTCCGGAGATTTGCTCCTTGCGGGGCCCTTCGCAGAGCCACGTGCTCAGGCAGATCACCGAGGAGTCTTCGTCCTGGCCACCGAAGATTCTGAGCATGCCAGCGAAATCGCCAACAGCGATCCCACGGCGCAAGCCGGAGTGTTTCGCTTTGAGATTGAGATCTTTCGCACCAACGACGACTTTCAGAACCTGATGGCCATGCACACCGAAGCGGTGGCTCAGTCGGGAGTTGCCGATCCGCCGCCGGGCTTCCACGCGCGCCCCTACGTCTTGCTCGAAGGTGCGCCGGCGTCGGCTGCAGAGTTTGCAGTGGATCGCAGCAAATCTCCGGTGCTCTTCTCAGGACGCATCGGTGATGGAGCCCAGCAACGCGCACTGTTTTGTCTGGATGCGAGCACGGCTGACGAAGCGCAGCGCATGATCGCGGCCATGGCCGTCTCCAAGGTTCATTGGACCGTGATGCCCTGGTTCGCGACGGAAGAAGTGACGCGCTTGCGCGGAACCGTTGCTTATTGAGCGACGCGATCTTCAAGCCAAGAGATCAAATCGCGCAGTTCTGCGGCCTGCAGTGTGTTCGCGAGCCCGATCGGCATCGGCGCCAAGGGATATTGATCCGAGACGACCTTCTGCGGCTCCAAGATGGCCTCAAGTAAGTCGCGGCGTCCAAAGCGGCTGCCTACGGCACTGAGGTCAGGGCCGACGCTGCCGCCCTTGCCGTTCACGCGGTGGCACTGCACACAGCCGACGGCTTCGAACAAGCGCTCACCGCGCGCGAGATCGGGCGCGCCCGCAACTTCGAGTGCCGCGGCCGATTCCGTGGTGGTCCACGCGCGAACGAATGCGCGCGGTTCCGCCGGCGCGTACTGCGCGACCGTGGCCACAGGCGGCAGGATCGTGCGCACGGCCTCGGCCTCGCTCTCGCTCATGCGCGCGAAGGCCTCGCGCTCGATCGCTTCGTAGAAGCCCGCCAAACTGAAGCCGCCGGGCAGGCCGCGCGCAGCGCGCACCCAATTCAGATATTCGACCCGCAAGTCACGCGTCCATCCGCTCTCCACGAGCCGCAGCAGTAGCGCGTAGTGAAGCTTTTCCTCGTTGTAGGCGGAACTGCGGAGCTTCTCCATGAACCGCGGCGGGAGACCCGGCGCGTTCATGGCCACCAGTAGCGCGGACATCTCTCGATCGAGCAGCGCATCGCCACTCGGTAGCCAAGCGCTTACGGGCGCCGTCAGGAGCGCGCGTTGCGTTTCGTGGTGATTCGGTGCGCGCATCCACGTGAGCATGGCGCTCCGCAGTGCGAGCCAGCGGATCTCGGACGTGGCTGCGGAAAAATCGAGACCCGCGATCTGCTCCGCGAGTTCCGGCGCGGAGGCTTCTGCATCCACGCGCGCTCGCGCAAGCCAACCCTCCGCGCGCGCGAGTGGGCTGGTGGCCGTGCGCACTGCGGCTTGCCACTCTGCGATCGGCTTCCGCTCCAGCGCCAGACGCGCGGCGTATCGAACGAATCGGTCTGCATGGCCGAGTGAACTCAATGCAAGCGCCTGTGGACAGGCGAGATCTTCGAGCTGCTTACGCAACTTCAGCGCCGGGTCTTGCCGCTCGAAAGTGCCTTGCGCAGGAGGAGGAGTAGTGCCGCCCACCCAACGCACGCGGTAGAGCCCGCTCTGCGTGCCGCGACCGCCCGTGATGAACCAAAGCGCGCCATCCGGTCCGAATTCAAGATCCGCGACGTTCATCGGCTTCCCCGTCACAAAATTTTCTTCGCTCGCCGTGTAACTGGCGCCGGCAGAATCGAGATGCACCGCCACGATCCGCCCATAGGCCCAGTCCGCGATGTACAGCGTTTCGTGCCAGGCGCCGGGGAAGTTGCCCTTGGTTCCAAACACCGTTCCGGTGGGGGAAGACGGCCCGGTCTCCAGAACAGGCGGCAAGGAATCCGGGTACGCCGACGGCCACTTCGCGCTTCCCGAGCGCCAGCCGTTTTCGCCGCCGGGCACCACGTGCACCACGCGCGGCGAGCGATACCAAGACGCGCCGATGTCCCACTCCATGTCGGAGTCATACGAAAACAGTTCGCCATTCGGCGCAAACGCCAAGTCATAAGAGTTGCGCATGCCGGCGTAGATCAACTCGATCCGCTGCGTGGTTGGATCCATGCGCATTACCGCGCCACCCGGCGCCATCACGCCAACGGCGTGACCCCGCGGATCCCAGAGCCGCTCCAGCA
>CAZCXL010000068.1:8026-9153 GCA_964502625.1 uncultured Planctomycetales bacterium
CTCCAGCAGCACGTCTTCCGCTCCGTGCTGGAAGGGCGAGGATGCGGCGATTTTTTCCGGCTGGTCAGTGTGATTGCCGTTGACGAAGTACAGCAGTCCATCCGGTCCGAGCACGACTCCGTGCGGACCGTGTTCGCCGGGCGGGCCGTAGCGCGTCAAGACGGTGTGCTCTTCGAATGTTCCATCCTGGTCAGCGTCGCGCAGGCGCTGAAGGCCGCCATCCGGCCCGCCCTGCACGTTCACGTAGAGTGCGCCGTGGGCAAAGAGCAAGCCTTGAGCACTGTGCGCCGGAGTGTCCAGAGTTTCGACGGTAGGCTGCGCGTTGGGGCCACTCGGGAAACGCAGTCGCATCAGCTGTCCCTGTTGCGGAGAGACGTAAATCTCTCCCTCCGGTCCGAAAGTCATGGAGACCCAGGAACCTTCCCCGGAGCCTGCGCTGTGCATCAATTCCACGACGAATCCCGGCGGCACCGAGAAGCGTTCTGCGGGAGTGGCCACGCTCGGCGCCATTGCGGCGCCCCACGGACCGCTGTGCGCGCTCACGGGGCCGAAGCTGCGCGCAGCACTCCACTCCGTCGGAATCTTCTCGATGTGCGGCCAAGCCTCAGGCGCACTCGCGCCTTGCCGCCAACTCGTGTCGCTGATGGCGCGAATCGCCGTGCCATCGGCGCCGCGCAGCATCACGCGCGCGGCGAATCCCGCCGGACCACCTTCATTCCAGCCTTCCAGCGTCAGCCAATGCTGACCCGCCGCGAGTTCCATTCCTTTCGCAACCGCCGCGGGAGCCGCCCAATCGTCGCCGCGCGCGATTTCCACGCCGTCCATCCAAGCGATGAAGTGATTGTCGCACGCGATCACGCCGCCAGCGAGGGTGGCGGCCTGTGAGAGCTCCAGACTCTGCGCGAAGAAGCGCCGCTCATTCGGCTCGGCAGTGCCCGCGCTCCAAATCCATTCCGCCTCGGCGGCGACGGCCACTGCAGGCGTCGCGGCTTGCGCAGGTGCAGCGCTGAGTTGCGGAGTGGCGAACTTGCGCAGTTTGAGATTGCGGTAGCGCACCTCCATCGGTGGACCTTGGTGAAGTTGCAACGCGAAGGTGCCGCTGGCGCGCGCCAGCCCCGTGGCCTCAT
>CAZCXL010000068.1:9163-10433 GCA_964502625.1 uncultured Planctomycetales bacterium
ATCGGTGACTTCCACCATGCGCACGCCGTTGATCTCATGCACGAGCTCCTTGCCGCGCGCGCTGATCTTGTAGGTGTTCCATTCCCCAACGCGCACCTGCTTCTGAAGTTCGTCCGCGGTTCCCAGTGGTTCGAGGAGCTCGCGGCTGCCGTCTGCGTGCACGTGTAGGCGCACGCCGCGCTCGGCCATGATCGCGCGGCCGGCGCTCTCATAAAGAATGCCGGTGTAGCTCGGACCGTCTTCGATGTCGGCTTGATAGCCGGCGACGTCGTCATTCGGCATCCGCACGCTGCGATATTGCACGCCGGAGTTCCCGCCCACGATGCGGTATTCGCACTCGAACTCGAAGTCTTGCGCCTCGCCTTCCCAGAAGAGGTAGATGCTTCGCTCCAGCGGCACTTCCACCGTGCTGCGCCCGACGATGCACCCGTCCTCCACACTCCAGTAGCGCGTGTCGCCGCTCCATCCGGCCAGCGAGCGCCCGTCGAACATGGACGTGCCTTCCGTCACAGAGTGGGCTTCGTGGCCGCAAGAGGCGGACAGCAGGAGGAGCAGGCAAGGGAGGGTCACGCGCAGCATGGGAGCACCAGCCTAGGTCCAGCCCGGTGGAAGAGTCGCCTTGGTGCCGCGGCCAGTCCTAGACTGACCGGCGAGGATGTTGCGCCCCGCACTGGTGTTCTGTGTTGCGGCCCTCTTGGTGTGGTCGGCGATCGAGCCCTTCGATCGGCTCACCTGGTGGCTGGAGATCGCCCCGATCTTGGTGGCGGCGCCCATTCTCTTGCTCTCTGCGCGCCGCTTCCCGCTGACGCCGCTGCTCTGCGTGCTCATTGCACTGCATGCGGTCGTCCTGATCGTGGGCGGTCACTGGACTTATGCGCGCGTGCCTTTCGGATTCTGGATGCAAGACGTCCTCGGCTTCGAGCGCAATCCCTACGACCGGCTCGGCCACCTCTTTCAAGGCTTCGCGCCCGCGATCATTGCGCGCGAGTTGCTGCTCCGGACCTCGCCGTTGCGGCAAGGTGGTTGGCTGCGCTTTTTGGTGATCTGCAGTTGTCTCGCCTTGAGCGCCGTCTACGAGTTGTTCGAATGGGCTGCGGCAGTGATCGCCGGCTCTGCCGCAATCGACTTTCTTGGCACCCAGGGCGACCTCTGGGACACTCAGTGGGACATGCTGCTCGCGGGAATGGGCGCTGCTCTCGCCCTACTGTTTCTGTCCCGCTTGCACGATCGGCAACTCGTGCGGCTTCGGTAGGAACTTGCTGAATATTCC
>CAZCXL010000069.1:0-10425 GCA_964502625.1 uncultured Planctomycetales bacterium
TTGCCGTGATGCGAGATCGAGTGGTGCCCATCCGAGATCTGCAGCTGGCGGTAGGCTCGATCACTTCCCTCGTTGGCGAACATCAGCGTGAACACGCGGCTGCGGTCCGTGCGGATGGCTAACACCAGCAGCTCTCGAAGGAGACGCAGGTGTTCGTCGTAGTCACGCGGCGTTCCGGCCGGCCGAAGCTCGTCGCCTACCTCTTCCACGCGATCTACGGCGGCGCGCTCCATCCGGCGCTCCAATTCGCGCACACCGTCAAAATACTCTTCGACTTTGGCGCGGTCCGTGTTGGAGAGCCGAGCGCGCAGCCGCTGCGCATCTTCCTGCACGAAATCGAGAACGGAGCTTCGACGCCGCAGGCGTTCGGCCTCTGCTGTAGCGGCCTCGTCGCCATTCCCGCCGCGAAAGATGCGGTCAAACAGCAGGCGTGGGTTGATCTCCTTGTCCGAAGGAGTCGTGGCACCCTGCCAGGAGATGTTGCTGGAGTAGGCGCAGGCGTAGCCGCTATCGCACTGCCCGGAGTTGCCACCCGGATCCACGCCGAGTTCGAGCGAACGAAAGCGCGTGTTCGCGCCGATCGCCGCTGCGGCGATTTGGTCGGCCGAGATGCCGAGTCCCACTTGTCCGTCGCGCTTGAGCGGCTGCACGCCAGTGAGGAACACCGCAGCGGCGCGCGCGTGGTCGCCGGGGCCGTCGCCGTTGGCGCGCGCTTTGTCGTGCACCAATCCCGTGACCACGCTGACGTGCTCGCGCACTCCGGCGAGCGGTTCCAGAATCCAGGGAAGGGTGAAATCGCGTCCCGCGGTCTGCGGAGTCCAGTCCGGCATGTGCACACCGTTGGGCACGTAGAGATACACCAAGCGCAACGGCTCGCCATCCGCGTTGAACCCCGGCGCACGCACCGCAGCGCGCACGGGATTGGGTGCGAAGCGCTCCAGCCAGGGCAGCGCGAGCGCCGTGCCAAAGCCGCGCAGCACGGCGCGTCGGGAGAGCCAGCGGGGAGAGATCATCGGCGGACGACGGTTCGCTGCAGAAACAGCGGCGATTCGATGATAGCGAGCATCAGACTGCCGAGGGTGGGGTGCTCTGGATCGAGTTGCGCCACGATGGCAGCCAGGCCCGCCGCATCGCCGGGCGCCGGGGCGCGTCCCAGGGCATAGATGAGGAGTTTCTCCGCAAGGCAGCGCAGGAATGCATCATCACCGCGCAGAGTGCGCACTAATTCGAGCATTCCCGAGAAGGAGCGGCCGTCGGGCAAGCTGCCGGAAGCATCCACGGGGTATCCGTTGACTTCGGTGCGCCAGCGGCCGACCGCGTCGAAATTTTCGAGGGCGAATCCGAGCGGGTCCATCGAGGAATGGCAGGCCGCACATGTGGGATCGGCACGGTGCACGGCGAGCCGCTCACGCAGAGAAGCGGCGCGCAAGGCCTCAGGACTCTCTTCCAGGCTCCCCACGCCGGGCGGCGGCGGCGGCAGAGGCTGGCCGAGCACGTTCTCGAGCACGAACTTTCCGCGCTTCACCGGCGCGGTGCGCGTGGGTGTGCTGGTGACCGTCAGCACGGAAGCGTGTCCGAGGACTCCCCGCCGCGGAGTCCTGCTCAGGGACACTCGGCGGAACTCCGCGCCTTCAACGCCTTCCAATCCATAATGCTGCGCGAGCTCTTCGTTCACAAAAGTGTAGTCCGCGTCGAGCAGTTCCCAGAGATTGCGGTCTTCGCGAAGCACGTACTCGAACAAGCGCAGCGTTTCCTCCCGCATGGAGTCGCGCAGAGTTGGCGAATCAGGGGCGCCGCTTGCGGAATCGGGTGCGGAACGGTCCAAATTGCGCAATTGGAGCCATTGAGCGGCAAATGAAGTGGCGAGGGCGCGGGCGCGCGGATGGCGAAGCAGGCGATCCGCCTGGCCGGCGAGCACCTCTGGACGCAACAGTCGACCGCTGTCGGCGAGCGCGGAGAGTTCCTCGTCGGGAGTGCTGCTCCATAGAAAATAAGAGAGGCGGCAGGCAAGTTCGTGGGCATTGAGCTCCCGCACAGATTCCTCTTCGCGGTTGCGTGGCGGATTGAACTCGAAGCGGAATAGGAAGTGCGGGGAGGCCAGCATCGCAGTGAGGGCGTCGCGGAGCGCAATCTCCAATCCCGCGTTCGGCGTGGCGAGCGCGTCGAGTCGTTCGATTTCTTCGCGTGTGGCTGGCCGACGCCACACGCGGCCTGCAAGCCAGCTCAGCATGGCGCGCTTGCGAGTCTTGCCGAGTTCGGGGCCGAAGCGCTCGAGGAGCGCGTGCTGGAAAGCGCTGATGGGCAGCGGATCCAAGGGGCCCGTCACTTCAATCCAGTCCACGAAGAAATTGCGGTCGCGGTTGGTGGGATCCGGCTCGTCCGGGCGATAATAATCATTCACAAAAGCCGCTCCGATGCGCGCTTCTCCACCGGGAAGCCTGAGTTCGAACTCTTGGATCTCCGGCGCGGCTTGCGTGGCGCGGACGTCGCGCACGGAGTCGTCTTGATTGTTGATGCGCAAGGCCATCCGGCACGGGTCCGGTCCGGCCTGTTGGCCCCAGACCTGGACGCGCACCCGGTAGAGGCCCTCGCGGGGCAGAATGGCCCTGGCCGAGGCCACGCCGGAGGCGAAGAGCGCGGCGCTGCCATTGATGAAGCGCGCGCCCTGCAACTCGTCCGCCGCGTACTGGCGCACGGGAGGATGCTCGACGTCCTCCGTGAGCAGCGCCTCCTGCGCGATGCGCTCCGCTGCGTCGAAATACTTCTCGACGAGAGACTCTGAGGTCGTGAGGGCGCTGCCGAGGTGGTCGAAGCCGAGGGCCACTCCGTCTGCCGGGAAGAACTCCTCGGCCGGGAAATCCACGCCGAAGAGATCGCGCACGGTGTAGCGGTACTCGAGCCGCGTCAGTCTGCGGAGCACCGGGGCGTGCGGCACGGCCGCGCCGCGCGCGGTGCGCGGATCCACGGCGCCGTCAATCCACGCCAGCACGGTGGCGCGCTCGTGAGCGTTGGGTTGCTCATCGTGCTCCGGAGGAGGCATGACCTCGCTCGCGAGTTGGAGGCGCACGCGCTGCCAGAGTTCCGGGACTGCGAGCGCCTGCTCGGAAGTGGCGAATCGCACGAGGTCAAGGTCTGCCTCGGCCTTGGGGCCCTCGTGGCAGAACGAGCAGTAGCGGTCGAGGAGCGGCTGCACCTCGGCTTCGAAGGAGGGCACCGGTGCCTGCGGCTCTTGCGGAGGAAACAGCGCCAGCGCGGCCGCCGCTGCGGCTCCCAGCCAGGTGGCCAACGCGCGCGCGATCACGTAGCCAATCTAACAGGCGGGGCTCAGAAGCGCCGAATGACTCCGGTGACCACGCCGCGCACTTCGACGCGTGGAACGTGAATCGGCTGCAGCGCCGGATTGGCCGGTTGCAGGATCACGGAGCCGTCCTTTTGCGGGAAGTATTTTTTGAGGGTTGCGGTTTCGTCCTCGAGGACGGCGACGACGACGTCGCCGGGGCGCGGCGGACGCTGGCGTTGCACCACCACGAAATCTCCGTGGCGGATTTGCTCGCCGATCATCGAATCGCCCCGCACTTCGAGGAGATAGGTGTCCTCGCGGACGTGCAGCAACTCGCCGAGGCGGATTTCTTCGTTCTGCTCGATGGCTTCGAGCGCCGAGCCGGCGGCGATGCAGCCCCGCAAAGGCAAGGGCAGATCCCAGGACGGGGGAACATCGGCCGTGGTACGGAAGCCAGGGAGGAGCGGAGTCGGGTCCTCCGCCTGGCCAGAACGGCGACCAAGCGCCGCGTGGCCGAGGTCGGTGAGTTCCAAACCGCGGGAGGCACCGGGCTCCAGGTTCTCCAGGAAGCCCTTCTGCAGAAGCGCCTGCACGTGGCCGTACACCGTGACCCGATTCACGGCCAAGTTTTTGCCGAGCTCATGCAGAGTGGGGCTGAGGCCGCTCTCCTGCTGATGGTCGCGGATGGCGGAGAGAACCTCGAGTTGCTTGCGGGTCAGGGGGCGCATGGACAGGGGGATGGAACTCCGGGCCGGACGGCGATTTAGAGGAGGATGAACAAAGCGAGCATCGCCGAGACCAGGAGTGCGGCCGAGAGGTCGCTCCAGCGATGAGAGGATTGAGTGTGCTTCATGGCTAGGTTGGGGTGGACGGCCGATGGAACCCAAGGGGATGGGCGAACAAAGGCCTACAGGAATCCTATCGGCGAACAGAACCCTAACAATCCTCAATTTTCGAGGAAAGTCACGGAATCTGGCCCCTTTGAATGGTGCTCCTATAAAGCAACATCCTTGCCAGTAAGGACTTCCGTTCGCCGCCGCGCATGGAAATGCGCAGTTGTCGCAGAGTTCGGTCTCATCGTGACTTACAATCCCTCAGCACCATTTAACGGGTCCAGATTCCATGTCGTCCGATCAAGGCCCCGCGCCGGCCTCCCCCCTGGCGCGCATGCCGCATTCGCTTCGCCGCGTTCCCGTCTTTCGGTGTGACGTGTTGGTGGTTGGTAGCGGCGCGGGCGGTCTCTGCACGGCCCTGGCGGCAGCGGAAGCCGGCGCCCACGTCATGCTCCTCTCCAAGGGTCGGTTGTCGGACACGAACACCGAATGGGCTCAGGGCGGCATCGCCGCTGCGGTGGGCAAGGAGGACCATCCGGAACTGCATGCGGCCGACACGCTGCGCACCGGATACGGGCTGAATGAAGCCGGAGTCGTGGCCTCGATCACCGCGGCCGCTCCGGAGGCCATGGAGTGGCTCGCCCGCCAGGGCATGGCTTTCGACCGGGAACCGGACGGGAACTGCTCACTCGGACACGAAGCGGGACATCGTGCGGCGCGAATCCTGCACGCGGGCGGCACCGCCACCGGGCGCGAGTTGCAACGGACGCTGTGCGCCCAAGCGCGCCGCCATCCGCGCTTAGATCTCTACGAGCGCGCCTTTGCAGTGGATCTCCTGCGCGACTCCGAAGGAGAAATCTGCGGCCTCGTCGCGCTCTTTCGCGCCGAGGCTGACGCCCCTTGGGAGCCCGTGGTCTTCGAAGCCTCCGCGGTGGTGCTCGCCACCGGCGGGGGAGGTCAGATCTTCCGCGAGACCACCAATCCGCAATCTGCCACCGGCGACGGCGTCGCGATCGCACTGCGCGCCGGCGCACGGATCCACGATCTCGAATTCGTTCAATTTCATCCGACGATTCTCTACCTCGCTGGCGCGGCGCGCTTCCTGATCAGCGAAGTCACGCGCGGAGCGGGTGGCAAACTGCGGGATCGCGCGGGACATGCTTTCATGTCCGAAGCGCATCCGGACGCGGAGTTGGCGCCGCGCGACGTCGTCAGCCGCGCAATCTTCCGGCGGATCATTGAAAGCGGTGACACGCACGTGTTCCTCGACCTTACGCCAGTGGCAGGCGCAGCCGCGCGCTTTCCGGCCCTGGCGCGCATTTGTGAAGAGTTTGGAATCGATCTCGCGCTTCGGCCGATCCCCGTGCGCCCCGCCGTGCACTATTTCGTGGGCGGCATCGCCGTGGACCTCGACGGCCGCAGCAGCCTGCCCGGACTGTGGGCGGTTGGCGAATGCGCCAGCAACGGTTTCCACGGCGCGAATCGCATGGGCTCCAACTCGCTGCTCGAGGGGATCGTGCAAGGCCGGCGCGCAGGCCAAATCATCACGGCCCAACTGCGCACTCGCACGCGCCGCTGGCTGATCCCCTCCGCGAGCGCCGCGCGCCCGCCCTTGCGCGGTGCCGAATTGAATCTGCTCGACATGACCTACTCCCTGAAGTCCTTGATGTGGCGGCAAGTCGGAATCGAGCGCAACGCCGCCGGTCTCACGGACGCGATCGAGCGCCTCGATGCCTGGGAGGGATATCTCGCCCGGCTCGGGCCCTTCACTCCCGAGGGAATCGAAGTCGCCAACATGGTGCAGGTCGCTCAGGTGATCGCTCGGTCCGCAGCCTTCCGCACGGAGTCGCGCGGCGCGCACTTCCGCACTGATCAGAGCACCTCGCGCGCCGAGTGGGCAGTGCATACCTCCGCCACGCGCACCGCCGAAGGCGTGCGCTTCGAGCGCAGGCCGCTCGCCGCCAATGCAGGCGTTGCCGCGCTTTCTCCCAGCAACCCGGCCGAATGACTGGATCCGAACGCTCCGGTCGCGGACCTCACCCGACGCGCGCGCCGCGTGATCGGGCCATCGTCGCCACTTTGATCCTGCCGGAGAGCGACTCGGCGTTGCAGGAAACTCCGCTCGCCGAGATCACGGCGTTGGCCGAAGCGGCTGGCGCGGACGTCGTGGGCGGCCTCTTCCAACGCCTGCCGCATCCGAATCCCCGCGCCGCCTTCGGAGCCGGCAAGATTCAAGAGCTCAAGGATTTGGTCGCCGCCTGCGACGCCAGTGTCGTGATCGTGGACTTCGATCTCTCACCGAGCCAAGGCCGCAATCTCGAGAAGGAAGTTGGCCAACGCATCGTGGATCGCACGGAATTGATCCTCGACATCTTTGCCACGCGCGCCCAATCGCGGCAGGCCAAGTTGCAGGTCGAACTCGCGCAACTCCAGTACATGCGCACGCGCCTGCGCCGGATGTGGACCCACCTCGAGCGCAGCGAAGGCGCGATCGGCACTCGCGGTCCAGGTGAGACGCAACTTGAGTCGGACCGTCGCCTGATCGATCGCAAGGTGTCCGAACTGCGTGAGCGTTTGCGCGAAATCGAGCGGCGTCGGCATCGGGAAGCCATCTCCCGCGAACATCCGGAAATGGTTTCACTGGTCGGCTATACCAACGCTGGCAAGTCCTCTCTGCTGCGCCGGCTCACCGGCGCGGAGGCCTTCGTCGCCGATCAGCTCTTCGCAACTCTCGACACGCGCGTGCGCAGTTGGCGTCTGCAAGACCGTCGCCGCGTGCTACTTGCCGACACGGTGGGGTTCGTGCGCGATCTGCCGCACCATCTGGTGGCTTCTTTCCACGCCACCCTCGAGGAAACCCTCAATGCGGATCTTCTGCTGCACGTCGCCGACGCCGCCGACCCGCAACTGGAATCTCATCTACGCGCGGTGCATCAAGTGCTCGAAGCGCTCGGCGCCGCCGAGATTCCGCGCCTGCTCCTGCTCAACAAGGCGGACCGTTTGTTGCCCGAGGAGCGATTGCTCGTCGCCGCGCAATACCCCGAGGCGCTCCTGGTCTCTGCGAGCAGTGGCGAGGGATTAGATGCTCTGGACGCAGTGGTGGCCGGCCGACTCGACGCTTGGTCCTTGCGCCTCGACGTGGAGATCCCGGCAAGTGCAGGCAAACTGCTGGCTGAGTTCCGCACTGTGGCGCGCATCGAGCGCGAAGAGTGGGTGGACGAGCGTTGGCAGGCCACCGTGCTCCTGCCGACTCGGCCGTGGCAACAACTTCGTCCGGAGATTGAGGCGAACGGCGGAGTCTGGCGAGCCAGCGCCGCCGGTCCGACCCCGGTTCTCTGATCTCGCGGACTTAGAGCTTCTTCGGCGCCGGCCATCCGGCGAGTGACGGCAGCGTCAACTTCTGACCTGCGCGCAGTTGCGAAGGGTCTGACATGCCATTGGCCTTGGAGACGGCCGTGACCAACTCGCCGGGTGCCGTTCCGTAGGCGCGCAGCACGATGCGATAGAGCGTGTCGCCATCCCGAGCGGTGTAGGCCGTGGGGCCAGGAGTCGTCACTGTGGGCTGCTTCTCATTCGCGGCCGTCTGCGGCTCACGCGGATCGCCGCCGCCGGCCGGCGGCTTCTGGGCGCCGGCGCCAACGGCGTCGGCAGGCCCGGCGCGGCCGAGGGGGGAGGAAGCCGGCGCGGCAATCGCCGGTTCCTTCTCCAGGCTCGCGGTTTGCGAGGTGTTCGCTTTGGTGGGAGTCGGAGCCTCCGGCTCGACTCCGAAGAGCGTGACGCCGAGGTTCGGATCCGGATCCAGCGCGTTGACCGGATCGTCCTCGCGCGAAGTTTTCCACCAAACTCCCGCGGCCACCGCGAGCATGAGAGCCGTCAGCACGAGCAAGAAGCGCATGTCTGCAGCCTATCGCGCGAGCGCGCGCGTTTTCAAGTCGCGCGCGCTCGTCACTCGCCGGCCACTCAGGCGCTCAGTTTGCCCTGTCCCGCGTCCGCATCCACCGCCATGTGCTTCCGCGACCAGCGGTCGAAGACAATCAGCAGCGGGGTGGCGATGAACATGGTTGAGTAGGTTCCAATGACCACGCCAATGATCATGGCGAACGAGAATCCTTCCAGGGAGTTGTGGAAGGGGCGGTTGGCGAAGAACAGCACCACGACCACGAAGAACACCGTCAACGAGGTCAGGATCGTTCGTCCCAAGCACTGGTTGATGGAGGTGTCAATCACCTCCTTGAAGCTCTTGTTTTGCATCCGCGGCAGGTTCTCGCGAATCCTGTCGAAGATGACGATGGTGTCGTTCAGCGAGAAACCGATGATCGTCAAGAACGCCGCAATGATCTCCAGGTTGATCTCGACCTTCACCAAGCCGAGCGCGTCGCCGACGGCTAACGCTCCCAGAGAGAACAACACGTCGTGAAGCACCGCGATCACCGCCGCGAAACCGTAGCGGTATTCACGGAAGCGGAAGGAGATGTAGATGATCGTGAGGATCAGCGAGAGCAGAATCGCGCGCACTGCGGCGGTTTGGATCTCACCGCTCACGCGCGCGCTCATGACGCTCGCCTCCGGGAAAGCCGCCACTTCGTCGAGTTGTCCGTCGGCTCCCAGCGGCAGAAATCCTGCGAGCGCGCCTGAGAGTTCGTCCACCATCTCCTGCTTCGGATCCCTGCCGCCCTCCACTCCGCTGCTTCGAATGCCAGCCGCACGTTGCTCGGGCGTCAGGGTTTTCTTGACCTGATAGGCAGAGTAGGAAACCCCGTCGGAGGCATCGCCCACTCCGACCACGGCGTAGCCGGGCAGCAACCCGCGCATGGTCGTGATGTCTTTCGGCGCGGTGAGCGCGATGCGAGCGGTCGTACCGCCTGCGAAGTCAATGCCCATCAACGACTGACTGTGACCCGCGAAGAACACCAGGCCGCCGCCGATGCAGAGGATCGAAAGCGCAGAGGCAATGTACCGCTTGTCGATGAATCTGATCTTCCAGTCCCGTTCTAGCAGCGTCACCATCGAAACTCGGCGGAGAGATTTCGCTGTGAACACGAGGTGGTGCATGACGACCTTCGAGAACACCAGCACGCTGAACATGGTGGTCAGCACGCCGATTCCCAGAGTCGCAGCAAAGCCGCGTACGGGTCCAGTGCCCACGGCGTAGAGCACCGCCGCTGCGATGAGCGTGGTGAGGTTCGAGTCCACGATTGCGCTGGCGGCGTTCTCAAAGCCGTTCTTGTAAGCCTGCGCCACGTCGCGGCCGCGACGCGCTTCTTCGCGTACGCGCTCGAAAATCAGAATGTTGGCGTCCACCGCCATGCCGATCGTCAGCACGATGCCGGCGATGCCGGGCAAAGTGAGCGTGGCCTGCGTGAAGAACATCGCGCCGAGCAACAGGAAGCCGTTGAAGGCCAGTGCCAGCGCTGCCACGAAGCCGTTCAATCGGTAGTACCAGATCATGAACAGAACCACGATCGCGGCACCAATCACGGAGGACTTCACGCCGGCATTGATGGAGTCAGCGCCAAGCGTGGGGCTAACCACGGCTTCGCTCTCAAGTTCGGGCAGAACCCGCAGCGAGCCCGTGCGCAGCACCGTGATTAATTCCTGACGATCGTCCTGGGAGAAACCGGTGCTG
The DNA here is from genome assembly GCA_964502625.1 of uncultured Planctomycetales bacterium. Lineage (GTDB taxonomy): Bacteria > Planctomycetota > UBA1135 > UBA1135 > UBA1135 > JAQBVK01. The sequence continues at coordinate 9,740 of CAZCXL010000069.1, forward strand.
CCGCCGTTGATGATGCCCTCGCCCGGTAGACGTTCTTGAATCTCTGGAGCGCTGCTGACCGTGCCATTGAGCACGATCGCCATCATTCTTCCCTTGTAGGTGTTGGTGAACTCGGAGAAGGCCGAGCGGCGCGTTTGTTGGAAGGTAAAGGAAACGGCCGGCAAGCCGCTGCGGTCCGAAGCGGGGCCGACGTAGGCCAAGTCTCCGCCGGTGAAGTCCCACGAACCGGTGCCACCCGCGAGTTCTGCGCGCAGGTTGTTCTGCACCAGAAGGGGAGCGTTGCCGCGCACCAGCGAGGCGCGTCCCGCAATGCCGGGCAATTCAGATTCCTTCACAGGTAGCCAGCGCAACTCCGGGCGCGGTCCGCCTTCTGGCTGGCCGAGCTTGTTGAATTCGTTGAGCGTCGCCTCGGGATGCGCGTCGAGCCAAGTCTCTAACTTGGTGCGCTCGACCGAAAGTCCGACGTCGTCGCTCTCTTCGGCGATGATGCTGAAGTCCAGGAGACCCTGGTTGAGCATCACCTTCTGGATCTGCTCGAGCAGGACTTTGTTGCTACCCGGCACCTCGATCACGATCCGGTCATCGCCCAGCGGCACCACCGGCACGTCACCCAGACCCGAAGAGTCCAGGCGCTTCGTGAACACGTCGGCCATCTGTTGGATGAGCTGCGCCTTGTTGGCATACTC
>CAZCXL010000070.1:0-10212 GCA_964502625.1 uncultured Planctomycetales bacterium
CCGCCGACGGGACTACTTGCCCCCTTTCGGTGCTTCCGCAGGAGCCGACGCGGAGCGCGCAATCGCGTTACGGTCGAATTTCAGCCGGAGCGCTTCTGCGACCTTGAGCGTGATCGTGTTCCCGTCAATCGAAACGATCTCACCGTGCATGCCACCAATGGTCACGACCTCGTCGCCCTTCTTGAGCCCCGCGTGGAAGCCTTGCTGCTGCTTGCGCCGCTTGCTTTCCGGCCGGATCACGAAGAACCACATGAAGCCGAACAGCAGCAGCAACATGAGCCAAAAGGACCACGGATTGCCGGAGGACGGCTCCTCGCTCGGGCCTGGACTGCCGGGGACTGCAGTTTCAGCGCCCGACGCCGTCGGCGGGGCGAACTGGATGGTCGGGGAGCCCGCGTCCTGCTGGAGCGGATTCGTGAAAAGCATGCCTCGCGTCATTCGGTGGTCCCAAGGATAATGGGGGCGACAGTGTAGCCGCGCCATGAGTCGTCCCCGCGTCCTTGCCGCCCTCTCCGGAGGAGTGGATTCCAGCGTCGCCGCTCTGCTTCTCCAGGAGCAAGGCTACGACGTGGTGGGAGTGTTCCTGCGCAACGGCGTGGAGAAACCGGCCGCGGCATGTGACCTCAAGCAAGGGTGTTGCTCCGAGGACGATGCGCTCGACGCAGCGCGCGTCGCCGATCGGCTCGGCATTCCCTTCCACGCGGTGGACATGCAAGCCGAGTTTGGCGAAGTCATTCAACACTTCGTTTCTGAGTATGCCGCCGGGCGCACGCCCAACCCTTGCGCCGTCTGCAATCGCGACATCAAATTCGGCGCGCTGGCCCGTTTCGCCAAGATGCTCGGCGCTTCGCACTTGGCGACCGGGCACTACGCGCAACTCCGCACTGGCCCGCAGGGGGTGGAGTTGTGGAGGGGCGCAGATCCACGCAAGGATCAGTCCTACGTGCTGTTCCCTGTCGGCTCGGAAGTCCTCACCCGCACGCTGCTTCCGATCGGCGGCATGCAAAAGAGCGCGGTGCGCGAGCGCGCGCGGGCCGCAGGTCTTCCCGTGTTCGCGAAGCCCGACAGCGTGGAGATCTGCTTCGTGCCGACGGGGGATTACCGCGACCTGCTGCGCGAGCGCGGCGCCCTCGGCTTGCCCGGGCGCATCGTTCATCGCGACGGCCACGTCCTCGGCGATCACGACGGGCATGCCGGATTCACGCGCGGCCAGCGGCGCGGTCTGGGCATTGCGAGCACCGAGCCTCTCTATGTGCTCGAGGTGGACGCCGTCAGCGGCGATGTGCTGGTCGGTCCCCGTGAATCCACGGGCTGCGCCTCAGCCGCCGTGCATGCCTTTCAGTGTTTCGGCGCCTCGATCGCGCCCGGCGAAACCTGGCAAGCGGTGGAAGTGCAGCACCGGTCCTCGCCCGGCGGATCTCCCGCAGCCCTGCACTGCACCGCTTCGGGGGAGGTCGAGGTCCACTTCGACCAACCGGCCAGCAGCGTGACTCCCGGCCAAGGTTTGGCCGTCTATCGCGGAGAGCGGCTGCTCGGCGGGGGCTGGATCCACTCCGTGAAGGCCACGGACCGCGTCTCCGTCTGAGCCAGCCACGGCTTCCTCACAGAGCTTGCGCAACCGCGCGCGGCCGCAGCCTACACTCCTAGGAGGGGCCCAGCGCCCGTCCACGCCGTCTCTCTGCCACGCACGCGCGCATGACCGAAGTCCACTTCTGCAACCTCTGCGACCAATCTGTCCCTCAGGATCAACTTGACGACGGGGAAGCGGTTCGCCACGGCGGACGCACGCTCTGCGCGTCCTGCCGCGCCACCCTGACCATGGCAGCCACCGGCGAGCGTCCGCGCTCCTCAGCTTCGCTCTTGGTGCCTCTGGTTGTTGGATTGCTCGGCTGGGGTGCCGCTGCCTACGTCTGGCTCGAAGTCCAAGACCTCCGCGGCGACAGCGAACGGGCGAGCAGCAGTGAATCGGTGGTGCTGTCGAATGGCTTGCGGAGTCTGGAAGACCGGCTCGCCGTGCGCATGGCGCGCCTGGATGACCGCGCCAATGAGCAAGAACTCGGACTGAACGCCCTCCGACAGGATCAAGCCCGCGCCGCAGAAGCCGTCCAGGCGCAACTGCTGGCCCTGGAGCGCTCCGTCGAGCGGATTCCCGACTTGGTCGACGCCGTCGAACGCGAAGAATCCCGGATTCGCGAAGTGGAAGCCGCACGCACTCTGGCGACGCAAGACATCTCTGATCTGCGCTCCGCACTGGAAATCGTTCGCAATTCGCTGACAGGCCTGGAGCAGCGGGTGAGCAGCGTTCCGGCTCAGGCCGCGCCCACCGGATTCCCGCGCGAGGTGGAAGACTTGCTCGCGCAGTTACGGGATCCGGATCCCTTGCAGCGCAGTATCGCCCTGGAAAAACTCGGCCGCCACAGCGACGCGCGCCTGGTCGGCTTCGTCGAGCCGATGCTCAAGGACAACTACGAGATGAACCGCTTCTACGCGGCCACGCATCTGGGCGCTTGGAAGTCGCAGGAGTCTGTCCCCGCACTGGTCGAGGCCTTGCTCGACGAATACTCGCTAGTCCGCAAGGCTGCGAACGAGGCCTTGGTCAGCATCACCGGACAGGATCAGAATTTTGATCCGAAGGCGCCCGAGAACGAGCGCAAAAAGGCTTATGAACGCTGGAAGCAGTGGAGCGCGCAGAAAGGCTCGGCGCCGACCGCAGGCTGAACTTGAGTTCGCCTCGCTGGTAGAATCTCCACCCTTTGCCGAGCGCCGTGGAACAGTTCCGCGGCAATGCGGCCAAGACCAAGGAGAATTCGATGACACGCGTCACCGTCGTTGGAGCCGGCTTTGTGGGCATGACTTGTGCCCAGCGCTTAGCCGAGCAAGAGCTCGCCCATGAAATCGTCCTGATCGACGTGATCGAGGGCCGTCCGCAGGGGATCGCGCTGGACTTGAATCAGGCCGCTGCCATCGAGGGTTACCAGGCCATCGTGCGGGGCACGAACAACCCGGCAGACACCCACGGCTCCGAGCTCGTGATCATGACCGCTGGCTTGCCGCGCAAACCCGGGATGGACCGCTCGGATCTGCTGGAGATCAACGGCAAGATCATCAACGCAGTCGCCGACTACGTGCGCGAAGGTTCGCCCGAAGCCAAGGTGATCGTGGTTTCCAATCCGCTGGACACCATGGTGTATTTGATGGCCGCGAGGCTCGGCTTCGAGAAGCGGCGCGTCTTGGGAATGGCGGGGGTGCTCGATTCGGCGCGCATGGCCTACTTCATCAGTGAGAAGATGGGCGGTGGCATCCACGACGTGCGTTGCATGGTGCTCGGCGGGCACGGCGATTCGATGGTGCCCATGCCGCAGTTCTCCACCGTGGATGGCGTTGCAATTCCCGCTCTGCTGCCGAAGGATCAAATCGATGCGCTCAACCATCGCACCAAGCACGGTGGAGCGGAAATCGTGAATCTGCTGAAGACCGGATCCGCCTACTACGCGCCTTCCGCTGCCGCGGTGGCGATGGCGAAATCCATCCTGCGCGATGAGCGTCGGTTGCTGCCCTGCGCGGCGCACCTTGAAGGACAGTACGGCCTGCGCGACATTTACGTGGGAGCGCCTTGCGTGCTCGGCACGAACGGAGTCGAGCGCGTGGTCGAGCTCGAACTCGACGATGCTGGCGCCGCCAATCTCCACGCCTCGGCTGCAGCGATCCGCAAGGATCTTGAGACGCTGAAGGCGAAGGGACTTCTTTAAGCAGCCGTGCTCGAACGCCGCCGTTCCCGCACGAAGATTCTCGCCACCCTGGGCCCTGCTTGCGCGAGCCGAGGCAAGATCACGGAATTGGTGCGCGCGGGTGCGGATGCCTTCCGCATCAACATGCGCCACGGCGATCACGCCACGCTCAAGCGCTGGGCCGCCACGGTGCGTTCAGTGCGCCGCGAATTGGAGCGCCCCGTCTCCTTGCTCGTGGATTTGCGCGGACCGCGGATCCGGCTAGGGATGCTCGCGGAACCGCGCACTTTGCGCAAAGGCGAGATCCTGCGATTGACCACGAGTCGTCGCGCTTTGGGCGAAGCCATTCCGGTGGACTACCGCGCCTTGCGCGAAGACCTCAAGCCGGGACATCGCGTGCTGATCCGCGACGGTCGCGTCGAACTGAAAGTGCTGCGGCGCATTCCCCGCGGTCTCGAGTGCAAGGTGATTCGCGGAGACGTCATCAACTCGAACCAGGGAGTCAATTTGCCCGACAGCCTCGTGTCGGCGCCCGCGCTCTCCGCCAAGGATCGCGCCGACGTGCGTTTCGCGGTTGAGAACCAGGCAGACTGGATCGCCCTGTCCTTCGTGCGCTGTGCGGACGACGTCCGCTTGTTGAGGCGTGAGATCGAGCGGCACGGCGCTTCGATTCCGATCGTGGCAAAAATCGAGCACCCGCAGGCGCTGACCAGCCTGCTGGAAATCCTGGATGAGACCGACGCCGTGATGATCGCGCGCGGCGATCTCGCGGTCGAAGTCGGCCACGCGCTGGTGCCCACGATCCAAAAGCGCATCGTGCGCGCCTGCCTGCAGAAATCGGTGCCGGTAATCGTTGCCACGCAAATGCTGGAAAGCATGCTGGAGACCTCCACGCCCACGCGGGCCGAAGTCTCCGACGTGGCCAATGCAGTGCTGGACGGAGTGGACGCCGTCATGTTGTCTGGTGAAACTGCGGTGGGGGAACACCCCATCGCCGCCTGTCGCACCATGCGTGAGATCGTCGAGGAGACCGAAAAAGGCCTCTTCCACGACACCTGGCGACTGCGCCCGAGCCTGCGCCCCGAAGGCCGCCCGGGCCAAGCCATGGAAAGCGCCACCGTGGACGCCGCCGTCACACTGGCCGAGCGCGCGGACGCCCGTTTGATGCTTGCCTTTACCGAGTCAGGCCGCAGCGTTAGACTCACCTCTTCCTTCCGCGCGCGGATCCCGCTCGTGGCGCTGACTTCCCGCGAGGCCACTTACCATCGGCTCTCGTTGATTTGGGGGGTAGTTCCCGGACGACTGCCGCGCGTGAAACGAATCCGGGAGATGAACCGGGAAGCTCTCGTCTTACTCAGCAAGCATCGCCTGCTGGGAAGTCGAGATCTCCTCGTGACCTTGACTGGAACCTTCGCGGTCTCGGGCGCCACCAACACGGTGCGCTTGATCCGCCGCGATCAGTTGGCCTGACCACGAACGAAGCCATGCCTAAGGGCCGCAAGAAGAAGATCCGCAATACCACCGTCAAGCGGCGCCGTTATGGCTTCCGTTCGCGCTCCAAGACCGCCGGCGGCCGCAACGTGATCCGCCGCCGCCGTAAGAAGCGCGGCAAGTTCAATCGGTCGTAGACGCAGGGCTTAGCGGCTTTGGTGCTCCGTGCGCAGCCGGGAGGCTGCCCGGATGAGCGCGGCGGCTTCGACGGCCGTGAGGTGTTCGCGGCTCGCTACGAGTTCCTCGGCGCGATCTCCGCCGACGACACTGTCCAGATCCATGAGCAGGGCGCGCCGGGAGTTGGCGTGTTCGCTGGAGGGGGCTGTTTGATGCGCGGACCAGCGCTGCCAGGTCTGGCGCAATCCGTCCCGGCCACCCGTAGCGGCCCCGGAGGAGGATCCCTGCGACCAAGGCACGGAGGCGAATGAACCGGTGGCCACCCAGAGCGGGAATCCGCCTGAGTTGAGTTCCGGTCCCGTTCCCGCAGTCCGTGGCTTCTGCTCCAACACGAAGGCCCGGAAGGAATCGGGCCCGTCGCGCAGCACGACAAGTTCTCGTCGCGTTTCGGGAAGTGCTCCGAGCCCACCAATCTCCTCGGCAGCGATGTTCCAGCGCACGCGCCAGAGGATCGCACTCTCAGGAAGGATCAACGGCAAGGGCGCAACTGTTCCCAAGCGATTGGCAGACGCGAGGTGGAGATAGCGCCCGACCGCGGAGCCCACTTCGCGGAGCCGAGTTCGCAGAGCCCGGGAAGACTCCATGGGCTCGCGCGTGTGAGCGACCCATGAGGCGAGCGGAACCGTCGACAGAGCGTCCAAGCCGGGCACGGACTCCGCAACCACAAGGTTCGGATGAGCCTGCTCGGGAATGAGACTGCCCGGATCCGATTCCAGTAAGGAATCGGGGCTCTGCGGCTCCGAGGCATCCGCGACGTCCCCGAGCAGGAGTGAGTGTTGTGCCAGATCGGATCTCAACTCCTCAGGCTGCATTTCCTCCGCTCTGCCGACCGGCCGATGCCGCGCTCCCGCGTCGGGGAGGACCAAGTGCAGGCCGAAGCCCAGCACGGTCGTGCACACGACAATCCACACCAAAAGGAACTGCGGGCGTGAGGGAGCAACCATCGTTCACTGGACGCGCCAGGAACCCGACAGGTTCCCAACCACGTAAAATTGGGGGAGGGGAAAGAGTTTGGCCGGAAGAACCGGCTTCCTTACTCTATCCCACTTTCCCGGATCGGGAGGCACATCGATGAAAGTCCACGAATACCAGGCGAAGGAAGTGCTGGAGCGCTACGGCGTCCGCACCCAACGCGGCCACGTCGCGGAGAGCGCAGAGGCCGCTGTAGAGGCCTTCCAGGCCCTCGGAGGCGGCATGGCCGTCATCAAGGCGCAGATTCACGCCGGCGGACGTGGCAAGGGCGGCGGGGTCAAGCTCGTCCGCAGCGCGGCTGAGGCAAAGGAAGTCGCTTCTCGGATGCTCGGCATGATGCTGAAGACCCACCAGACGGGTCCGCAGGGCCAGAAGGTGCGCAAACTCTTCGTGGCCGAGGGCCTCGACTTGGAGCGCGAATATTACGTCGGGATCGCGCTCGACCGTCACTTGGGTGTGCCGATGCTGATGGTGAGTCGTGAAGGCGGTGTCGAAATTGAAACTGTCGCCTCGGAGCGGCCGGAAGCACTGCTGAAGCAGCCGATCCATCCGGAGCGTGGCCTCGAGGCTTTCCAGGCGCGCCGCGCCGCGTACTTCCTGGGCCTCACGGGAGAACAGGTCAAGCAGGCGATTCCGTTCCTGACGGCGCTGGCTCACGCGTATCTCGAGCTCGACGCAGAACTCGCCGAAATCAATCCCTTGGTCATCACCAAGCAAGGCGAAATCGTGGCCTTGGACGCAAAGATCACCTTCGACTCCAACGCGCTGTATCGCCACCCCGAGATCGCGGCGATGCGAGACGAGCACGAAGAAGACCCGAAAGAAGTCGAGGCCTCGCGTTTCGGACTGAATTACATTGCGCTCGACGGCTCCATCGGCTGCATGGTGAATGGCGCAGGATTGGCGATGGCCACCATGGACACCATCAAGCTCCATGGCCAGTCACCGGCGAACTTTCTTGACGTCGGCGGCGGCGCCAGCGAGCAAGCGATCACCGAGGCTTTCCGCATTCTGGTGGCCGACCCCAACGTGAAGGGACTCCTGGTCAACATCTTCGGCGGCATCATGAAATGCGACATCATTGCGCGCGGCGTGATCGCGGCGGCGCAAACGGTGAAGCTGCGCATTCCGCTAGTGGTCCGGCTGGAAGGCACCAACGTGGAGGAGGGTCGCGCCCTCCTGGGCGCGAGCGGACTCAACGTCATTTCTGCGCGGTCTCTCGACGAGGGTGCGCGCCTGATTTGCCAAGCCGTGGCAGGAAAATAGGGAAGTCAACATGGCCATCTTCATCAAAGAGACGACCAAAGTCCTCGTGCAAGGGTTCACCGGCAAGAACGGGACCTTTCACGCGGAACGCGCCCTCGAATACGGCACCCGCGTGGTCGGTGGCGTGACTCCGGGCAAGGGCGGCACCAAGCATCTACGCAAGCCCGTGTTCAACACCGTGCATGAGGCTGTGGCCAAAACGGGCGCGCAGGCCAGCATGATTTACGTGCCGGCGCCTTTCGCCGCGGACTCGATCCTTGAGGCCGCCGATGCGGGCGTGAAACTCGTGGTCTGCATCACGGAAGGAATTCCGGTACGCGACATGGCGCGCATCAAAGCGGCGTTGGCCGGCTCGGCGACGCGCCTGATCGGACCGAACTGTCCTGGCATCATCACCCCCGGCGAAGGCCGCGGCTGCAAGATCGGCATCATGCCGGCCTACATTCACCGCAAGGGCAGCATCGGCATTGTGAGTCGCTCAGGCACGCTGACCTACGAAGCGGTCTGGCAAGTGACGCAGGAAGGCCTGGGCCAGAGCACTTGCGTCGGCATCGGAGGAGATCCGATTCCCGGCACCAACTTCATTGACGTGCTGCGCGAGTTCCAGAAGGATCCGCAGACCGATTCGATCATCATGATCGGCGAGATCGGTGGAACCGCTGAAGAAGAAGCTGCGGCCTTCATCGCCGAGAAGGTGACCAAACCGGTGGTGGGTTTCATTGCAGGACGCACCGCGCCCCCCGGCAAACGCATGGGTCACGCAGGCGCCATCATCAGCGGCGGCAGCGGCACAGCGGAATCGAAAATCGCTGCGCTGGAGAAGGCCGGTGTGCGCATCGCGCCAACGCCTTCGGACCTAGGACGCACCTTGGCCGCTTTGCGTCGCGAACGCGGCCTGTCCTGAACCACGCAAGCGAAGGCGCGGATCCGCGCGCCGCTTACTCCTACCGCCATCCTGGCAGCGGGGAATGGGCACATCCGCGCCATGCGGATCCGCTCACGGACGCCTTCGCAAACTACGTGGATCCGGCCTGGGAGTGCCTGGCCTCGCGGGTGCAGAACAATCCAACCGGCCCCAAGTCCACGGGCCGTCCTTGGCGTGCCCTGGTGATTGGCTTTGGGCGAGGCTTTGAAGTCATTGCCTTGCTGCGCCGTGTTGCCCGCGATGCGCCCGGTTCGCGCTGGGAGATCACGGGACTGGAGCCGAACCCCGATTGGCTGGAACCGTGGCCGCCACGCTGGATTGGTCTGCAGCCGGAAGAAGCGCCTTGGTGGGGCATGCCCGGCACCGACTGGACTCTTGCACATGGTTCCGTCCAATTGCGCATCGAACCCGTGCGCGCCGCAGCCTGGCTGGCCGCCGCGCCCGCACAGAGTTTGGACCTCGTGCTCCTTGACCTCTTCTCGCCTGCGCGACCCGCAGAGGACTGGGAGCAAAGCCTCGCAGAAGGCTTGGCGCATGCCGCTGGGATCGAAGCGGTCCTCACCGGCTATAGCTGCGCGCGCAGCGTGCGCGAAAGCCTCGCAGGGGCGGGCTGGTCGGTGGAACGGCTGCGTCGGCGAGGCCTCCGCGACAGCCTCCGCGCAGTCTGGATGTCCAACCGGACGGCGTAGAATGCCCGCCCATGGCGTACTTCCTTCGGCCGGTTACGTTTCTGCTCGCGATGTCGCTCGCTTTGCCGAGTTGCACTCTTGGCGCCCCTGAGATCATGATCATCGCGTTGGTCGTGCTGCTGTTGTTCGGTGGCTCACGGCTGCCGAAACTCATGCGCGGCATGGGCTCGGGAGTCCACGAGTTCAAGAAGGGCCTCAAAGAAGGAGAAAAGCAAGCGGAAGAAGAGGACCGGGACAAGGAGCGCAAGAAGCGGGAGAGCACGAGCGAGAAGGATGAGTGATTCCGCGAGGCCGTTGGTTCCCGACCCGCGCTGGACTGGTGTTCTCCTAACCGGAGGACTGAGCAGCCGCATGGGCGAGGACAAACTGCTAATGCGGCTTCCGAACGGAGAACTGCTGGTTGAGCGCCCTGCAGGCGCGCTCGCGAGCGTGTGCGGCACGTGCTGTTCCGTGCGGCGCGCACAAGCGCCTGCCTTCGTGCCCGAAGGATTCGAAGACCTCCTCGACGTGGAGCCGGGGGGCGGACCTTTGGCCGGAGTCGTTTCCGCTGTCAAGCACGCGCGTACGCCGTGGGTACTCGTGGTGGGAGGAGACATGCCCGCATTGGACGGCAGATTCTTACGCGCCTTCATGGATTTGGCGGAGCGTGAGCCCCACTTTGCCCTCATGGTGGGCGGCCGTCGCCTTGAGCCTCTTCCGCTCGCGCTGCCGATGGCGCTGGCGAACGAGGTGATCCAACGCTTTCAACTCGGCGAGCGGACCCTGCGCCGCGCCGTTCCCGCCTCTCGGCTGCGACTCGCCGAGCCGCATCAATTACCCGTGCACGGTGAGCGCGCCCCCTGGTTGAGTTTGAATACTCCCGAGGAATGGCGACACTTCGCCGGACAAGAGATCGGGACCTCGGTTTGATCATGACCGCGGCCGGCTCAGTGGCGGAAGGCCAGCGCGCGCTCGAAGGCATCGC
>CAZCXL010000071.1:0-965 GCA_964502625.1 uncultured Planctomycetales bacterium
GGCGCCGGGCGTTGCAACACCGCGATCAGCCGCCCCTCGGCGCAACGGGTGGAAGCCCCGGCGGCCGGCACCCCTGGGGGCCGGCCGCTTCCTTTGAATGCAGCCCAGGCTCTGCGCGGCCTAGAATCTGGGTCGTGTCGCAATCCGCTTCGCGCGCCGAGGTACCGCTGGCCGCCTCTCGGCATCTGTTCGCGAGCGTGACTGAGGAAATGGGGGAGGCCTTGCGCCAGAGCGCGGTCTCTCCGAACGTGAAGGAGCGTCGGGATTACTCCTGCGCCCTGCTGGATGCGCGCGGCCGTCTGGTGGCGCATGCGGCCCACATTCCGGTGCATCTGGGCAGCGCGCACATGACCGTGCCGGCGGTGCTCGCCGAGTTGGAGATCGGCGCGGGCGACGTGATCGTAGTCAACGATCCGCATCGTGGCGGCACCCATCTCAACGACGTCACCGTGGTTGCGCCGCTCGACGTCGGGTCCAAGCGCATCGGCTATCTGCTAGACCGCGCGCATCACGCCGACGTCGGCGGAGCCGAGCCAGGATCACTCGCCGGCGCCGCCGACATTTACGGCGAGGGATTGATACTGCCTCCCGTGCACTTGATGCGCGCAGGCCGCAGGGTGGAGGAGGTATGGAGGATCTTCGCGGCCAACACCCGTGATCCCGCCGCGCGGCGCGCGGACCTTGCGGCCCAGTGCGCGGCGCTGCATCGTGGGCAAGCGCGCTTCGGCGAACTGCTTGCTCGCTTCGGAGCTGCGGGCCTGGCCGCGGCCATGGAGCGGCTGCACGCGCACGCGCGCGCGCAGACTGCCGCCCTGTTGCGAGCTTGGCCGAATGGAGAAGGCCGCGCTGAAGATTGGCTCGACGGGCCAGGCACTCCGCGAATCTCCTGCGTGGCGCGCAAACGCGGCACGCGGCTGGTGTTGGATTTCACCGGCTCTTCGCCGCAGGTTTCTGGGTCCTGGAAC
>CAZCXL010000071.1:975-10181 GCA_964502625.1 uncultured Planctomycetales bacterium
AGCGAATCTCCGGCCGGTGTCGCCGCCGGCAATACGGAAACCTCGCAGCGGATCGTGGACGTGCTCTACGCCGCGCTCGCCGGACTGCTCGGGCCGCGAATTCCCGCAGCCTCGCAGGGTTCGATGAACAACGTCTGCTTCGGCGGCCGACGTCCCGATGGCAGTGAATACGTTCACTACGAAACGATCGCAGGCGGAGCCGGAGCCGGGCCGCGCGGTGGGGGCGCGAGCGCCATCCAGGTGCACATGACCAACACGCGCAACACGCCGATTGAAGTGTTTGAAGCCGACGTGCCGGTGCGAGTGACCCGGCTTGCCTTGCGCCGCGGCTCAGGCGGGCCGGGCCTGCATCGCGGCGGCGACGGCGTGGTGAAGGAATGGGAGTTTCGCGCACCGACGCGCGTGAGCCTGATGACCACGCGGCGCGCCAGCCGTCCGCCCGGCGCGCAGGGGGGCGGGCCGGGCCGGGCCGGCGCGGATTGGCTGCTGCGCGACGGCAGACGCATTGCGCTCCGCTCCGGCAGCACTTTCACAGCGCTGCCGGGCGATCGCCTGCGGATCGAAACCCCCGGCGGAGGCGGCTGGGGAGCCGCTCCGACGGATTCGGTCTGATTACTCTTCTTCCTCGTTCTCCGCTACGAGCGCGGATGCTGCGACCGGCACTCCGGTGGCACCGGGCAGCACACCCGGAATCGAGTAGAGATGTTCTTCGCCGAGCAGGTGGTACTGGTCCACCGCGCGTTGCAGCAAATCGCTCATGGATTCGCGGAAGGCGCAGGCTTCCACCTTGACTCCCTTCGCGCGCAGCGTCGGGACGAGGTCGGCGAACACGCCGTTGCCGCTGACGATGATGATCACGTCCACTTTTTCGGCGATGCGCAGCATCTCCATGGACATGCCAAGTTCCCATTCGGCTTTGCGCGAACCGTCCATGCGCTCGATCACCTCGCGTTTGCGGACTTCGAAGCCGCAGTAGCGCAAGTGGTCGAAGAAGGAGACTTGATCCACGCCCTCACGGTCGATCACGTAAGCAATCGAGCGCTTGAGCCGGCGGCTGCGCACGCAGAAGCGCAGCATCTTGGAGTAGGAGAGGTTGCGGCCGTAGGTCTTCTTGGCGGAGTGGTACATGTTCTGTACGTCCACGAAGACCGCGACTTCCTGGCGGCGCAGGAATCCGCCTGGCGACGCGTAGCCGCCGTTGTTCGGCATCTTGCCTGTGACCGGATCAAGGTTGAGTTCGCGGCGCAGGCGCCACACCTCGTCCTTGAGGTCGAGGTACTTGTCTTCAAGTTCCTCTCTTTCAAAGGTCGCGGCGTCCTCGCTTGCATCGAGTACTACCGTGGAGCCTTCGGACTGCGCGGAATAGGAAGGTTGAGGGGTTTCTTGTCCTGCCTCTTCCGGATCATGAATGAATCGTGTCTCGCTCATGGCGATGAAATGGAGCTAACGTGTGGTTGCTGGGCGGCCCAATTCAGGGGTAAAAATTTTCGATCACTCGCTCGCACTCGGGCCACCGCGCGGCAAGCGTCGAAGGGTCAATATAGCGTTGACCCTTCGGTGCGTCCATCGGTCGCGGCGGTCGATTCATGGGAAGGAAATCGGCGCACGACGGCCGGCGGAGCGTCAGGTCGCGGACGCGCCCCCAGCACACGGTCCAGGCGATAGCTCTTGAAGTAACAGGACTCATGGCAGAGCGCCTCCATCCAAAGCTGGCCTGCGCGACGATAAAAAATGCGCGGTGAAATCAGGAGGGCGGCGAGGTGGCCGCTGCTGAGCCGATAGCGCAGATCCACGGCTTCGCCCATGAGCGCGGCCTCACGGAGGATTTCACCGTGGGCAGGCAGGCGCACTTGTTCGAGCGCATAGTCAGCGAGGCTGCGCCCGGCACCCAGCGCTTCAGGAGTAAGGCGTGAGTCGCTGATTTCCACCAGCCGCCACAACAGGTTCAGCGTGTGCTCAGCGTCCGCCATGGCGCGGTGATGTTGAGCGGCAGGTAAACCCAGATCGGACACCAAGGCTTCCAACCGATGGGAGCGTCCCTTGAGCAAGCCCCGCGCCCCGCGCAGAGTGCACCATGTCGGATTGTTTGAAATGCTCAATCCGAACCTCGCGCACTCTCCGGCCAGGACTGCGGCGTCGAACGCAACGTTGTGTCCGAGCAACGGCGCGCCGTCAGCCCACAACAGGAAGTCCTTGACCACGGTGCCGGCGGTGGGCGCGTCGGCCACCATGGAATCTTTGATGCCATGAATGGCCGTGACGACCGGCGGAATCGGCCCTTCGGGATACACCAACCGCTCGAAGCGCTCCACGACGCCGCCGCCGCGCACTTTCAGCGCACCGAGCTCGACGAGCCTCCCGCTCGGCGGCATGCCCGTAGTCTCGGTGTCGAACACCACGAATTCGCGACCAAAGCCCAAGTCACTTCACCGGGTAGGTCTCAAGTACCCAAGCTTTCCAAGCCTCTTCGGCGGCGAGGATCGTCATGCCGTAGGCGGTCTGCAGGGCGTCGCGCTGGATGTCGAGATTGGCGCTATTGGTGGCGTTGTATTTGATCGCGATCAGAAACCGCGCGAAGGCTGCCGGATCCTTGGTTTGCAGGAACTGCACCTTGGACCAGGAGACCAGGTGGTCGTGCAGGCCGAGTTCGCCAAACGAACTCAACTTGGCGAGTTGGAGAAAACTGGGAGCCTCGTTGGCGGCCACCAATTTCCGCACCGCCACCGGCCAATTGCTCTCGTCGGTGTTCATCTCAGCGGCGCCTTCGTCCAAATCGTAGAAATTGAAGTCGGTTGAATTGCGCTGCGTGAGCAAGTGACCCAGTCCCACGCGCAGCCAGAACGGCGCCTCAACCAAATACATCATGTACGCGTCGAGCATGTTGATGCCGACGTTATGGAGCAGCGCGTTGTGAATGTGCTGGTCTTCCTTCATGCCCTCAGCGTCGGCAGAAAAGCCGAACCACATGGCGCGGCTCTTCGGCTCGCCCACGTCCACCTTCCAAGTGCAGTGCCAGCGCTGCGGATGCGTGTTCTCGTGGCCGATGTAGTCGCGCTTGAACCGTTCCATGTCCGCCTTGTAGTGGAACATGAGGATTTCGAATTTCATCGGCATGCCGAAATAGCGTCCCATGCCGAGCCAGTTGGGCCAGCCTTCCGGTCTTGCCGGGCGGGTTTGATAGTCATCCACGAGGAGCTGCTGCCAATTGCCGTCCTTCGCCTTGAGATAGGCATCTTCCGGCGGCAACGTCTCCCATTGCTCAGGAGCCACGCGCGCCAATTCGGACATGTCGGAATACATCTTCTCCATGCGTTCCGCATAGAGATGGATGCGCAGCGGACGATCGAGACTGCTGATCTTCTTCGGGTCGATCGCGGGAAATTTTTGCGCCAGCAACTCCAACTCGGCGCGGTACGCCTTCTTCTGATCCACCGGGATCTTCCAGTCCTTGAGATCGCTGCCGATGCGGAAGTGCGTGGACTCGAGCCACAAAATCGTGCGCACACCCAGATGCGCCTGAATCTCCGCGGAGTCCGAGTTGAAAAAAATGAAGGGGCCGTGGTTCACGATCCCCGCGGCGGCCATCAGCTCCGGATCTTCCTCGCAGACCCAGCACTTCGTCGGCCGCGAACTCTGCGCGTTGAGCGCAGGGGAGAGGGCCAAGGCCGCGCCGGCAACCAGCAGTGGCAAGAGAGCGCGGGCGCGAATCAAAGTTTCTTTTTCCAGGCTTCCGCTTCTTCGATGATCTGCGTCATCGAAGGCTTCTCCAGCGGCGGCGCTCCTTCGATCACGGCGCGACAGGCGTCGATCGCCGCGAGTCGCAGACTGGTGTCGCTCTCGGAGAGCATGGGCAGCAGCAGTTTGGCCTGTTCCTTCACGCCGAAGAGCTCGAAGAGTCGCAAGCCGAGCAGCCGTTCCTGCAGCTTGTTGGAACTCAGCGGCTCGCGAGGCAACGAGGCCAGCGGGCCGCGCTCCAATCCGGCGAAATCGGCGCGCAAGGTGGCTGCCTCCTTGGTCCAACGCGTGCGGAAGGCTTCGAACACTGCCGGAGCGCCTTCCTCGTGTCCGCGTCGCAGCAGGCCGCGCCCGGCCTGATAAGCGATCGCACTGGACGGATCTTTGAGCAAGGGCAGCAGAAAGTCCTTCACGTCCTCGCGGGAACTGTCAGACCAGCGGCGCACGAGATAGGTGCGCAGTTCGTCCGGAGTCTTTTTCTTCACCAATTTCCAAGCGAGATGGAGATCTGCGTCTGCGAGCACGCTGTCGAGCACCGTGTCGAGGTCTCCGAAGCGTCCGGCTTCCACGGCTTGCGCTGCGGCATCGAAAACGGACGGGACTAAGCCCTCGCCGTAGCCGATCAAACGCAGGCGCACTTCCGCGCGCGCTTCCTCCTTCTCTGCCCGGCGCAGTGCGACCAAATCTTCCTGTGCGGTTTTCGCCTGCAGACCGTTCAGTCGCGCGAACTCCTTCTTCGGCGGGGGAGTCTCCACCGGATCTTGCGTGGAGAGCAGAGGCGCGGCCGAGAGCAGAAGGGCGAAGATCATGGGGTTCCCGCCTCTGGCGGGGCAGTCCGGGCGCGCCGCACTTCCAAGGGCAAGGCGTCGAGCAAGTCAGGATGACCGGAGAAGGGCAGTTTAGCCCCATCTTCCTGGGCTCGGAGTCGCTCGGCCTCGCTCCCTACTGGGAAAACCAGACGCTCGATCTGTACCTGCGCCAAGGCGCGCGGCGCGTCGTCACGCACGACGAGTCGAATGATTTCCCAACCCACTTCGGTACGCAGCGGCCCGGCCCAATCGCCTTCCTCCATGGCCGCAATCCGCGCGGAAACGCTGGCGCCCACGAAGAAGGGGCCTGGCTTCTGCAGGTGAAAGAGCACGGGTGGCTCGGATCGTTGGGCTTGCCATTGCTCGAGCACGACAAGGAAGTCCTCTCCATTCCGCAGCCGGTCCGCCCAAAGTTCGGCCTCCTGGAGTGCGGCGCCACTGAGCTCCGGCAGGCGTGCGTGCAGCAAGGCTTCGGCGGCGAGACCCCCGTCGATGAGGTGCCAAATTAGGGTGGAGCGACCCTCCAAGGGAAAGGAGATCCGGAGGCTTTGTTCGGCAGCCTGAATTTGCCGATAGGGGATCTCCGCCTCACCCACCTTCAGGCCCTCCGGCTCACCACAGCCGGCACAGGCTAGGAGGAGCCCGAGGCCGCTGCGCAGGGGGTAGAATGCCTTCGCGCGCGTCCGTTCCGACCGCGTCGTTTCTGCCATGAACTTTTTCGTCCGTCTGCTTTCGCTGTTCATCATCGGCACTGCCGCGGCTCCGGCCGCCGCCTGCGCCAGCCCGGAGCATAGTCTCGTCCCCGCCCTGGGTTCCCAGGAACCGCCGCCGGTCGAGGTGCCGGCCACAGAGGCGGAGCCTAAGGTCGAGTTTGAGACCAAGATGCCGGTGCGGGTGGAAATCCCGCTCGTCTACGCACAAGACGTAGGCGAGAAGGCGCAGGTCATTTCCTTCGAGGAGCGGCAGCGTCGCACGCTGCTCTATTCCTACGCGATGAACGTCATCAATCTTCGCGTGCTGGAAACAGAGCTCGAGTTCGAGATGGCACGGCGCAAGGAAGCCGATGTGCGTGTGGGTGGCGAAGGCGTGGACGAGAAGCGCATCACCACCATGGTGCAGGAGCAGGTTGACGTGTTCCTAGCCCAAGTTCCGAACGGTGATTTCTGGCATCAACGCCGGATCGAGGGCTACACCGAAGACGGCTACCGCCGCACGGTGGGCCTCGTGCTGAAAATCGCGGACATGTTCTTCCCGGCGGACCCGGAGTTGTGGCCGGTGGATCAACTCAAGGTTCTCTTCGATTCCGAGGCTGAGGGCTCGCACTGGGACCCGGTTCGCGAAGAGTGGGAGAGCCGGCTGGAGATGAAGCGCTTGGGACAATCCTTTGCAGCGCTGCCTTCGGACTTCGTGTTCTCTTACATCATGCTGCCGGGAGTGTTCACGTATCTGCGCGGACTGAGCCCGGTGGTCGGACCCCGCCTCGGCTTGCCGGAAGGCGTGGCTTTGCGCGTGGGCACGCGTGACTTCAAGACCGCTGACCTCGTGGAGGAGGCGCGCGAACTGCTGTCGCCCGTCGCCGAAGAGAGCGCAGCCGCCTGGGTTTCCGCCATTGAGTTGGTGGAACGGGATCTGCGCAAGAAAGGCCACTGGCTCTCCAAGGCCACTCTTGACGCCATGTGGGATGCCGAGCGCGCCGACTACGACGGCACCATCTTCACGCATGAACAGACGGTGACCGAATTTCTCGGCTACCCGTCCCTCGAGCTCTACCGCGAGTACTTCGACGCCCGGCGCTCCTTCCGGAGCACGCTGCCGTCGAGCATCCCGGCCGAGTGGCTGCAGGAAGAGATTCGCGATCGCGGCCAATTCCTGGGCCTCGGCAAGATCAAATGCGACTTCATCCTGATCGCCGCCGTTGATCCGGTGGCGCTGGAGTACTCGCTGAGCCCGCGCATCTATCGAGGCGGCGCAGATCCCTTCGGCACCTATGAAGAAACCGCGAAGCAGGTCGCGCAGATGCTCAAGGACGGCGAGTCTTTCGACTCGGTGCTTCTTGAGTATTCGAACTTCCCGCCGCGCCAGCCGGGTGACAACGTTCTGCAGCGTGACCGCGGCCGTTTCGGTGCGCTCTCGCGTGCTGATCTGCGCTCACTGCTCGGCGAGAGCGACTTCACCGACTTCTTGCAGGGCTACTCGATTGGCGACGACGCTTTCTTCGACGCCGAAGAAGGCGCTGTCTACGGCCCGGTGCGAGGTCCGCTCGGCTGGCACTTCTACCGGGTGTCTCGCCGCGATCCGGCAACCACGGCCATGGACCCGGAGAACAATCCTCAACAGGCTTACCAACTTGAGGACGACCTCATCTCCCAGCGCTTCCTCGCTTACGTGAACAGCCTGCGAAACTAGGCCACGCGGTTGGCTGATCGCCACTCTGCGCCGGCGGCCGCGCACTCGCGCCGCACGACCTCGATTCTCGAGGCCTATCGTCGGCTGCTGCCCTATCTTCGGCGCTACCGCGGAGTGGCTCTGTTCGCGCTCTTTCTGGGCGCAGCTGCCGGCGCCGGCAGCAAGTTGACGATGGTGTTTCTCGAGCCGCTCGTCTCGCGGCTCTTTCCCAGCGGCGCCGCAAGCGACGGCGGCTCTTCCCCGCTCGCTGGATTTTCCGATCGGGTGCTGGAGCCTTGGCTCGCGGGAATGCCCGCGCTTGGTCTGTCGCGAGCCGTGGCGGACGTGGTCTGGCTAACGGCGGTGATGGGTTTGATCGCCTTGGTGTTCGCCGCGGCCGAATACGGCTTCGTGCGCGTGTCGCGCATGCTCGGCGTGCGACTGATCACGGACCTCCGCCAAGACATGGCGGAGCACGTGATGCGGCTCGACGTGAACTGGCACGGAGGGCGCTACCTCGGCGATTTGGTCTCGCGGATGACGGCAGACGTCAGTTCCAGCCTGCGCCTGCTGACGCTGATGCTGGAGGAACTCGTGCAGTGTCCTTTCAGCATTCTCGCCTCCTTGGCCATCGCGATCGCTGCAGAGCCGACCGCCACCGTGTGCATGGTGTTGCTGCTGCCGCTGATCGCCTGGCCGGTGATTCGGATCGGCCCGACGGTGCGCAAGCGCAGCCGCGATTCGCAAGATCGCTTCGGCGATTCCACGCAGGGGCTCGTGCAAATGCTTTCGGGCATTCGCGTGGTCAAAGCCTTCCGCATGGAGCAGCGTGAGGCCGAGGAGTTCCGGCGTGGCAATGACCGCTTCGTGCAAGAGACCCGGCGCATGGTGCGCGCTCAGGCCAGCAGCTTGGCGATCACCACTTTGCTCGCAAACGGAGGCATCGGCGCGGCGATGGGAGCCTTGGTGCTGGTGCACATGCTCGTCACTCCGATCTTCGCAGAAGTCGGCACGATGATGATCTTTTTCTTGGCGATCGGCAACGTCTTCGCTTATTCGAAACGGCTGGCGCGCGCGACGGGAATCATTTATTCCTCACTCGGTTCGATTGACCGGGTCTTCGAAGTTTTTGATCTGCGTTCCAACCTGGACGTGTCCGGCTCGACTGAACCTTGGCAAGGGTTGCGCAAAGAGATCTGCTTCGAGGACGTAAGTTTCAGCTATCCGGACTCTGAGAGCGAAGCCCTGCGCGGCGTGTCCTTCCGAGTGAAGCGCGGCGAGCGCGTGGCCTTGGTTGGGCTGTCCGGCGCCGGCAAGAGCACCGTTCTCGATCTGGTCGCGCGCTTCCATGATCCTTCGCGCGGGCGAATCAGCGCGGACGGCCAAGATTTGCGCAGCCTGCAACCCGGCGATTGGCTGTCGCGTTTGGCTGTGGTGCAGCAGCGGCCCTTCTTGTTCCAAGCCTCCATCCGCGAGAACGTGCGCTATGGCCGTCCCGACGCCAGCGACGAAGAGGTGCTGCGCGCCTGCGAGGCTGCCCGGCTTGGTGAGGTGCTGGCGCGACTTCCGCACGGCTTGGACACGCCCGCAGGCGAGGGCGGAGCGCGTCTCTCCGGAGGCGAGGCGCAGCGCGTGACGATTGCGCGCGCATTGCTCAAAGACGCCGAAATCTTGTTGCTCGACGAGGCTACGAGCGCGTTGGACTCACAGAGTGAACGTCTGGTGCAACTCGCGCTCGAGAAATTGATGGAGGGACGCACGACTTTCGTGATCGCGCACCGCTTGTCCACCATTCGCGGCGCCGACCGCATCCTTGTGCTCGAAGACGGACAGTTGGTGGAGGAAGGCTCCCACGAGGCTTTGCTCGCCCGTGACGGCACCTACGCGAAACTCTGGCGGCTTCAGGTGGGCGAACCGGTGAGCAGCACCACCGCGTAGGCCTCGATCCGGTCGCCTTGGCCGAGTTCGGTGGTCTTGCCCTTGAGGTTTACTCGGTCTACCGGCAGACCGAGCAGTTCGGCAAGCCGCGCGCGCATCGTGGGGCGGTGCGGCGCGATGCGCGGCGCATCCGCGATCAGCACGAGGTCCACGCTGGCGGGTCGCAACCCGCGCTCGGTGCAGAGCCGGAGTGCTTCTTGCAAAAAGACTGAGCTCGCCGCGCCGCGCCAGCGCGGATCCTGATCGGAGAACAGCGTGCCGAGGTCGTCGAGTCCCGCTGCGCCGAGCAAGGCGTCGGTGAGGGCATGGAGCAGCACGTCGCCGTCGCTGTGGCCGATC